>JAKSTW010000030.1 GCA_024402405.1 Spirochaetia bacterium
GATCATTGATCGGAACGGTTTGATCTTTTATCGTTTCCTCAAGTTTTGATCTGTGGCGGTCTGCATAGCTGGAGAGAATGAGAATAAGAGCACCGTCGCTGGAAATATTGCAGGCTGTGGCAAAACTGTCCACCAGTGCATATAAGGCTATGTTCAGTGCTATTCCTGTAGAGTCGAATCCCAGCACTGTTGTCATTATCCCCATGATAGCCATGGCTGTTCCGCCTGGTATTCCAGGGGCACTCATTGCGAAGATTCCCATAAGTATACAGAACAGCATCATTGTCCCAGGTGCTGGCAGCATGCCATAAAGCATTATGCTGATTGCCATGCAGAGAAAAATTTCTGATATGGTGGATCCGCACAGGTGTACATTGGCAAAAAGAGGTATTCCGAAATCCACCATATCACGGCGCAGCACTTTTGATCTGCGGATACATTCCAGTGCTATCGGCATGGTGGCAGCAGAGGACATGGTTCCCATGGCAGTGATATATACAGTCGGATGATGTCTGAAGACCTCTGCCGGATTCGTTCTGGCGTGGATTCCTGCTGCGGCATAGAGTACGACCATCCAGATAGTATGTGCCGCTGTGCTTATCAGAATAAGCGGTATGAATGCAGGCAGCTGGCGTGTCAGTGTTCCATTGTAGCTGAGACATGTGAATATGGAACAGATATAGAATGGGAGTATTGGAATTATTATTTTTCTGACAATTGATATCACTATGTTCTGGAGTTCTTCGAACAGCATGATGACAGTACTGGATTTTGTCCATGTAGCTGCCAGTCCCATCATGATACTGAGCACCAGTGCAGATATTACAGAAAGTACAGGAGGTATATCCAGGGCGAGTATATCTTCTGGAAGTTCCCTGGCTGGGATACCTGAGCTTATGACTATATGCGGGAGTATTTCATAGCCTGCGGCAGCAGACAGCAGTGATGACAGCAGCAATGAAACATAAGATATGATTATGGCGATCCCAAGTATTTTTGATGCCTTACTTCCCAATGTGGTTATAGCTGATGTGGTGAATCCTATTATTATCAGCGGGACACAGAACAGAACCAACTGTGCCAGTATGTTTTTTACTGACACTAGAATTTTCATGGCCGGTTCATTTAATACTATCCCAAGCAATATTCCAGCCAAGATACCAAGTATAAGTCTGAACAGCAGACTTTTAAAAAAGTCTTTGCGCATAATTCCTCGATTTATGAAATAATTTATATCAAATGTTTTATGATGTCCATATCAGAAATTCTTTCCTTTTTCGTGTATCTGTTTGTATATTTTATACAGATAGATTAAAAATGGAGGAAACATTATGGAAATGAAGTTTTACAGATGCGCCAGATGCGGTCAGATTATGGCAGTTGTGAAAAATACAGGTGTTCCTGTTATTTGCTGCGGTCAGCCAATGAATGAGCTGATTCCTGGTACAGTGGATGCTTCCCGTGAGAAACATGTTCCTGTATATGAAGTCAAGGGTGACAAAGTGTACGTTACAGTTGGTTCTGCGGCTCATCCTATGACAGAAGAGCATTATATCGAATGGATTTCCATACAGACTGAGTGTGGAAATCAGCGTAAAGCTCTAAAACCTGGTATGGAACCGAAGGTCTGCTTCTCCATCTGTCCTGAGGACAGGGTTATAGCTGTTTATGCTTACTGCAATCTGCATTCTCTGTGGAAAGCATGATAGATCAGAACAGGGAGGTCGTTATGAAAAAGAATCCTTATGAAGGAACACAGACTGAGAAAAACCTGCTGGCTGCATTTGCCGGGGAGTCTCAGGCCAGAAATAAATACACATACTTTGCTTCTGCTGCAAAGAAAGAAGGGTACGAGCAGATCTCAGCCCTTTTCCAGAATACAGCTGACAATGAGAAAGAACATGCAAAAATATGGTTCAAGGAACTGAATGGAATAAGTGATACAGCCGGGAATCTGGCAGCTGCAGCGGATGGTGAGAATTATGAGTGGACAGATATGTATGCCGGATTTGCAAAGACAGCTGAGGATGAGGGATTTCCTGAACTTGCAGCCAAGTTCCGTGCGGTGGCTGCCATCGAGAAGCGCCATGAGGAACGTTACCGGGCTCTGCTGAACAATATGGAGACAAAAAAGGTCTTTGAGCGCAGTGAGGTGAAGATCTGGGAATGCCGTAATTGCGGTCATATTGTAATTGGTACCAAGGCACCTGAAGTATGTCCGGTATGTGCACATCCTAAGGCTTATTTTGAGATTATGGCAGACAACTATTAAGTTTATGTCTGATCGATTTTGAGGCAGTCTGAAACAGGCTGCCTTTTTATTTTTGTTGTAATTTGCAGTTTTTGTTATTATAATCTCAGGTATGACTAGAAAAAGTATTATTTATATACTTATAACTGCATTCTGTTTCGGTACCATGGAAGTGGCGCTGAAACTCGGAGGAAGTGCATATACTCCTCTGCAGATGAATTTCCTGCGGTTCCTTATCGGCGGTATAGTGCTGCTGCCTCTGGCTGTCAGAGATGCCAGAAAACGCGGTCTGCATCTTTCCATATCTGACTGGGGTTATCTGGCGCTGCTTGGCATAGTTGGTGTATGCATCAGCATGTCTTTTTTCCAGATGGGTGTCATGAGGATGAATGCCAATACCGCTTCTGTCATAATATCCTGCAATCCTGTTTTCACCATGATATTTGCCCACTTTCTGGTGCATGACACTTTCAGCAGACGGAAGGCTCTGGTGCTGTTCATCAGCATCATCGGTCTGGTATTTGTGGCAAATCCTGTGCACATGGCGGTTGGAAACACTCCGTACGGACTTTTCTGCCTGTCTGTGGCTCTGATCACCTTTGCCCTTTATACAGCTCTTGGCAAGATGCGGGCCGCAAAGCTTGGCGGTATTGTCCAGACCTGCTTCCCATTTCTTATCGCATCAGTCATCAATTTCATAGTGCTGCTGGTCATGGGGGAACCTGTGTTCGATGGAATCACGCTGCATACATGTCCTGTGCTGCTTTACTGCGGATTCGTAGTTACAGGAATAGGGTATCTCACATATCTGTGTGCCATAGAGATGGTGGGACCATCCAATGCTTCCATAGCATTTTTCCTTAAGCCTGTCATTGCTGTTACTGCTGCTGCAATTATTCTTCATGAGACTGTCACCTGGAACATTATCCTTGGTATTGTCCTGATTCTTTTGGGTCTGTGCATCAATATGAAAAAGACCAGATAGACCAGCTGTGACTATGCCTTCATCTGCCGCAGCAATGTCTTCTGTGCGTCTGATATTCTGTAGCTTTCTATTGCCTTCTGTATGGTCTTGTTGTGCACCCATGTGTCCAGCCGCCGCTGTGTGATATAGGGAAGTGTGGCATCGTACTGCTTGGTCAGGGCTGTAGCGAAAAACCAGGCTGTCATCATGTTCACATAATATTCAGAACTGTGCACACTGGCTGCCAGTTCCAGTATTTCCGGTCTGAAGTCCTCATCAAGAAAATGCTCCATCAGCATTCCTGTTCCGAAACGCAGTGTGTATGTGCGGTCACTTTTCAGCCATTTCCTTATGTGCTCCATAAGTTCAGGCTTATGTTTTTTGAAGATTTTCGGTGACAGCTGGTCGCTGGTAGCCCAGTTGTCAATGTACGGCAGAAACAGTTCAGTCTGCTCAATGCATGAGTCAAAATTTTTATTCAGAGATATCAGAAAAGAGTGGAGCTGGTTCTCATCAAAATACCGGTGTGGAAGTATCTGCAGAAATGTTTCTGCCTCTGGTGTGCCGTTCAGTTCCTTTGCCATTGATCTGAGCAGAGGTGTCCGCACTCCGATTATATTCTCTTTGGATATATCAGGCATGAGCCTGGACTGAAAATCCCTGTATTTAAGATCTTGCAGTTCAAGCAGTCTGATTAGGACAGTATCTTTCATCAGATCTCTCCCTGTTTCTCCTTGGTCTTTTTCAGCCACATATGCAGGATCATAAGTGCGAATGCCGCACCTGCTGCTTCTCCTGCTATAAGCGCGCTGGCCAGTCCGTTCTCACCCCATAGATGGTCCAGCAGGAACATAAACGGTATATAGAATACGATTTCCCGGACAACTGCGTGGATGAATGTTCCGCTGCCGTTTCCCATAGCTTGCATACAGAAAGATGTGTGGTAGTTCAGGAACTGGAACGGGGAGGCGAGACACCTTATGTGCAGGAACAGTATGCCGAATGTTATGGTAGCTGTGGTTTCCTGTATGTTGCCAGCCTTTGTGCTCATGAATATTTTCACTATCGGTGAGGCACATATTATGAACATGATCAGACACAGAACTGAGATTATCAGACCGTAAATTCTTGCAGTGCTGATGACATTCCGCATTCTTTCCCTGTTGCCTGATGTGAAGTTATATGCAATGATCGGCAGCATTCCCTGACATATTCCCAGGTTGATGGCATTTGGGAGACGCTCTGCCTTCATGACTATGCCGATAGCAGCCAGCTGCAGGTCTCCGTGTGCAGCCATAAGGGCATTCAGAAAAATATTGGCCAGATCGAAAAGTCCTGTGAGTATGGCAGATGGGACGCCCACTGAAAAAAGTCCATTGATATCCTCTTTCCTGATTCCCTTCATATCACTGAACTTTACACTGAGAGGGGCTTTGTCTGAAACTTTTTTTACTATTATGAACAGATATATGCATGATATTGTGTTTCCCAGCAGCGTGGCAACTGCAGCACCTATCACCTCATTTCCCGGGGGCAGTATGACGAACATGAACAGAGGATCGAATATCATATTCAGTACTCCTCCCATACTGAGTCCTATGCTGGCCTGTTTGGAATAACCTGCGCTTCTCAGCAGGTGTGCCAGCGTAAGGGACAATATGGTAGGTGTGTTTCCGATTATCATCACAAATATTGTGTACTGTCTGGCATATCCCAGAGTGGCATCTGAAGCACCCAGCATTCTCAGCATCGGATCCAGAAACACCAGTATGATGAGCGAGTAGAGCAGTGATACACCTATGGCCAGGTATACGCTGAATGCAGCTAATTTTTTAGCATTGCCGGTATCATTCTGTCCTGCAAGTCTGGCTATATGGCTGCCCCCGCCTATACCGCAGAGATTGGCGAAAGATATATCGATCATGTATATGGTGAATGTGACCGTGGTGGCGGCGATCATATATGCGTTTCCGGTGCGTCCTATGAAATATGTGTCCACCAGACCATACAGCAGGTTTATAAGCTGGCTTATTATTGTAGGTATTGCCATGGTGCGTATTGCGGCACCTACAGGCATTGATTCAAACAGATATTTTTTTGTGTCAGTTGTTTCCATGATTTATTCCGCAGCCATTATATAAAAAAAAGGCACCCTTTAAAAGGATGCCTTGAAATATTTTTAGTTTTTATTATTCTTCATTCAAACCAGTTCTCCAGATAAAAAACGCTGGAAACTTCTTGTATCGGCTGAAAATCGACAGAGTTCCTGGTGACAAGAACCATCTGATTTGCGATAGCGATAGATGCGATCTGGGTATCTTGGAATGATTTGATCTTGCCTGTCTCCCTCAGTTTTGCCCGAAGGTCAGCATGGATCCATGATGCGTGGTCATCGTAGGGTATTATATGAAACGCTGCCTGGATATCATTGACTAATTTTGAAAACAGAAAATCTTTCCTTTTGCCGGCAGACATGATTTTTATTCCGAAAAGCAGTTCATTCCAGGTTGTGCTGCTGATAGCACATAAATGTTGTAATTCGGTTAGCTTATGTATGACTTTCGTATTAGGGCGAGGTTTTGTTAATTCAGAAACAATGTTTGTATCAAGAAGGTAAATCACTTTTTTCATCAAGAAGTTCCTTTAAATATCTTTCTTCTCTTTCAGAAACCAAAAGTTCTTCTTTTCTGAGCTTTTCTAAATGTTCCGAAAAATCAAAATCATCATCTTCCAGACCATATTCTTTACGGGATTCCTGAATGCGTTCAAACAGGGATTTCTCTTTTGGTGCTGTATTGGTCAGTTTTTCGTAATCCTCAATGGTCTGCAGGACAAATTCCGGCCTCCCTCTGCTGCTGATAAAGACGGGACCTTCGGACTCTGCCTTGTGGAGAAAGAATGAGAGCTTATTCTTCATCTCAAAGACCGGTACTGCGTTTTCGTACATATGGTATCTCCTGTATATCAATTAGGATTTCTGCATATAGATTAGTATAGATATAGCTATAAGTCAATCATATAGCTATTATGCGTTTCGATATTTATTACATATAAAAAAAAGGGCACCCTGTGAAAGGATGCCCTTAAATATTTTTCCCTAATAAGGAAATTATTTGATCTTTACGACCCAGCCTTCCGGTCCCTTGATTCTTCCCATCTGGATTCCTGTAAGTGTGTCATAGAGTTTCTTGATGACAGGTCCCATGGATGTCATTCCGCTAGGGAAGCAGATCTCCTTGCCATGGTCATTGACCTTTCCTACAGGTGAGATTACTGCTGCTGTTCCGCAGAGACCGCATTCAGCAAAGTCCTTGACCTCGCTGAGAAGGATCTCGCGCTCCTCTGCCTTGAGTCCCAGGTACTCTTTTGCGACCTGAACAAGACTGCGGCGTGTAATTGAAGGAAGGATGCTGTCTGACTTAGGTGTGACTACACTGCCGTCCTTTGTTACGAACAGGAAGTTTGCTCCGCCTGTCTCCTCGACCTTTGTACGTGTTGCAGGATCAAGGTACATATTCTCGTCAAAGCCTTTCTCATGAGCATCGATGATGTTGTGGAGGCTCATTGCATAATTGAGTCCTGCCTTGATGTTTCCTGTTCCGCGAGGTGCGGCACGGTCAACGTCAGAAACTCTGATTGTAAGAGGCTTTACTCCGCCCTTGAAATAAGGTCCTACAGGAGTTACAAGAATTCTGAACTGATACTCGTCAGCAGGCTTTACACCGATGACGCTGTTTGTACCGATCATAAATGGTCTGATATAAAGAGTTGCGCCTGAACCATAAGGTGGAACCCATGCCTCATTTGCCTTTACGACCTGTTTTACTGCTTCTACAAAGCGGTCTTCAGGAAATACCGGCATCTGGAGCTTGCGGCAGGAATCAGCCATGCGCTTTGCATTGAGGTCAGGTCTGAAACATACGATGCTGCCATCCTCTGTTGTATAAGCCTTGAGTCCTTCAAAGCAGGCCTGGCAATACTGAAATATACATGCACATTCATTAAGAACGATGTTTGAATCTTCTACGATCGCACCATCATCCCACTTGCCGTTCTTATAATTAGAAACAAAACGGTAATCTGCTTTCTGGTAAGCAAATGTTAAATTTCCCCAGTCAATGTCTTTCTTTTCCATAATTTCATCTCTTTTTATTAAAGAATTTTATTGAAATTTATCACACTTTAAAAATTAATGAAATATATTTGAAGAAAAAGTTGAACAAATGGTGCGAAAGGTCTACAATTTCATTGATATGATAATTTTTCCGCTGGTTTTTTTTATTTTATCAGCTTTCCTTGCTGTTTCATTTGTTCCTGCTGACAGCAAGTATGGCGCTCCGCTGCTGGAATTCATACCGTCAGTGGTGATCTCTGTCGGAGTCTGCCTGCTTTATGTTCTTTTCAGAAATATGATCCCGCTGGAATACAGCAGTGTTTCTGTATATCTCCATTATCTTTTCCATGACAATCTTTTTTATTATTTCTTCGGAATGATAACAGTTTTTTCTTTTGCGACTTTCAAGACCGATGCAGGATCCCGGGAGATCGTGTCCAGAAGCTATGCCATTCTCACCTCATTCTGTATTTTTGCCATCATTGCCAGAGTGTATTATGGCGTCCATTCTGTGTGGGCCGATCCTTATATGATCTTGGTCTTTCCTGGAATACTGTTTTTTCATGCTGCCTCATTGTCGCTGCTTACCGGACTTATTCTGAAGGCTGGTATTGCAGTCAAGATAGCCGCTGCTGCCGGTATGGCTGTCATTCCTTTTATCACTGCCCTGATATCGGCCTATTATTATCTTTATGATATGTGGTTCATGCTGCTGATTTTTTTCATACTGTATGGTGTTCTGATTGCCGGATGTGTTCTGGCTCTGATCCTTAGAAACAAGGCAGGAAGATCTGTTGAGAAAATATCTGAGTAAATTTTTTCTTATTGTAGTTCTTATCCTCATGCTGGGCTCATGCTCAAAGAAAGAGCTCCTGTTTTTTTATGACACCAAATTTCACGACATCGGGGAAATCGATCCTGCTCTTTTCTCCCGTGATTCCAAAACTTTTGTATTCAGGCAGATGGAGAAGATCGCCTCAGGAAAAAATCTTGAGTTTGTTCCTGTGGAGCTGAAGGATGAGAACAATTATTTTGATGATATTTTCACTGCTTTCAGTGAGAGATCAATATCTGGCAAGGTTCCTGCGGTCGTGATGACTTCATATATTTTTACTGCGGACAAACGGGTCCGGGATATGGATTTAGGTACGAGATGCGGTGTGGTAGGTCCTATGTCCGGTTATGAATATGACGGTATGGAGATCTGCGGCGGCGGACTTGATGTTATGTCCGGACTGGGAACATCCTGTGCTGGGTCAGGGTTTGACAATATTCTTCTTACTTTTGACGATTCTCTGTATATTGCCATGGCTGATGCATTTGAGCGAGGAATGGGCGAGGGGAGCAAAATAAACCGCTCTGTCATAGGTGCCTATGATGCCAATGTCCGGCAGCCTGTTTTCAATGCCATGAGATCAGGAACTGAAGTTAATATTATTATTCCGCAGTGTCTGGCTCTGAAAAAAATACTGGCTCTGAAGCCTGAATATCCGTGCCATATATTTGTGGTGAACTATCCGTTCTTTCCTGTATATGACACAGATTCAAACGCCGATCTGATCATTCCGTATGATTATGCCGCATCTTTCAGAAGTGTCCTTGATGCGATTCTTGATGAAAAGAATGAAGATGCGGCTGCTGGTTTCTGCTACGGCTTTGAGCTGGAGCGCCAGCCTTAGACCATGTGAGGGTAGCTGTTGACGAAAGTTATCCTGTTGTCTACGCTTCCGACTCCTTCGATTTCTGACACCAGTTTTTCTGTCTTTCTGCCCAGATCCTGGATCTCAACAGTTCCCAGAAGTGTGACTTTATCTCCATGTACATCCACATCCAGAAAATGAACAGGCAGCTTATCCTCGTACAGGATCTTTATGATGATCTTCTGTGCCATATAAAGTTCCTTGAGTCTGTTGAGGAGAAGGTCAGGATGTATGGTCTGGTTGAATGCACTGATGGCTCCCTCTACTATGGAATATACGACATCTGTAGAAAGCTGGTCTGTGTTGATCACCAGGTCATAGGAGCTTGGATCATCCCATGACATATTGTAAAAGAAGCGTGTGTATCCTGATCTCTCATTGTCCACCTGAGTGACCATTTTTCTGGCAGCCTTCTCATCCAGATTGTAGCGCTCCATGATGCGGCTGACTCTTATGTTCTCGCTTCCTACGATTCTGATGCGCAGAACTCCGGGAACACCCTTGAGAAAAAATGCGCCTCCGCGTCCCAGAAGTATGCACTTAGGATCTTTGACCACTTTATCAAGAAAATATAATTTGAAGTAATTGTTGTATTTATCATGTGTGTTGGTCAGACTTGCAATGAGTCCAGGCTTTTTCTCATCATATTTTGAGATGCTCTGCTCTGTGATTCCGTATGAACCGGCAAGCTCCTGTTTGATAGTGTCTTTGGCCACATACTGACAGCCAAATCTTTCAGCCAGTCCCTGAGCTATCTCTTTGCTGAGACTTCCCTCCTGACGTGCTATTGTGATAATTGCCATTTTATCCTCCGTTTGATTTGTAATATATAATAAATTTATCCGGTATGCAAATAGATTTTTGTGATATCATAAAACAGATGACTCCCTTGTATAAACAAATCTGTTTTGATATAATACTCTAAATTTATATTGAGGTATTGAAAATGTCTGAGATAATTAAAGCTGTAGCAATTGATAAGGGCATGTTCCTTATGATTAAGAATGCGCCATATTATGTAGTTGACAGAGAGTTCGTCAATCCTGGAAAAGGTTCCGCTTTCTGCCGTCTGAAACTTAAGAACCTCCTGAACAATCAGGGTCTTGCCACCACAATGAAGTCCAACGAGGATGTTGAGATGACAGAGGTTACTGAGTGCAATTGCCAGTTTATGTATGCTGATGAGGAAAATTACAACTTCATGGAGAGTGAGTCTTTCGAGCAGTTCTCTATTCCTAGAGAGGGTATGGAGAATAAGATCTACTACATGAGGGAAGGTGAGGAATACAGAGTCATCAAATGGGAAGGAAATCCTGTGGATATCAAACTTCCTGCAAAGATGGTCTTCACTGTTGCAGAGGGCTCTGAGGGTGTCAAGGGCGATACAGTCACAAAGACAACAAAGCCTGTGAAGACAGAGACCGGACTGGTTGTAAAGGTTCCTCTGTTCATCAAGGAAGGCGAGAAGATCCTTGTGAACACAGAGACTGGTGAGTATCAGGAAAGAGTAAACAAATAATTATTCAGCTGCGGATAATAAAAAACCGGTTCAGAGATGAACCGGTTTTTTATGCTTGTTGCCGTAACTGTTATCTGTTCAGCATTCTCACATCAGTGCGTGATACAGGAACCATCTGGATATCATTCTCTCTGAAAGCTCTCAGTATCTCAAGATTTATCCAGGCTTTGGCCTTTCCCTTGTATTTTATATCGGTTATATCTGTGTAGATCACCATGAGTAGGCATGATTCCTTGAACTCGCTGACCCGCACATCAGGCTCTTTTCCCGGCATTATGTATGGCAGTCTCAGAATTGTGTCTTTCAGGACTTTTATCACCTTGTCTATGTCACAGTCATAGTCCACCCGAGCGAAATTCTCTATGCATATCTCATTGCCGTTATAGGTGTGGTTGAATATCCTGTCAGAAATAAGCTGTGAGTTAGGCACTATGATGGTCTCTTCCATAAGTGTTGTGACGATAGTTGATATGGTGTTGATCTTGGTCACATATCCTTCCTCGCCGCCCACTGTTATTCTGTCACCCTCCCTGATAGGTGATGTGAAGAATATGACCAGTCCTGCTGATATATTGGATATGACAGTCTGGAGTCCGAAACCGATGCCGATACCGAATGCTCCGAGTATGACTGCTATTGAAGAGAAGTTGATTCCCAGCAGTGTGAAGCCTATGAACATAAGCACTATGGTGGTTCCGTACTGAGCTATCTTCTCCATGCGGAACCGGTAGGATTCATTTATATGTGTTTTCTCGTCACAGGATTTCTTCACCATGCTGCTGATGAATTTTCCCAGCAGTGATGATATTACGAATATAGGCACAGCCAGTATGATGGTGAGCACAGAGATATTTATGGAACCGGTGGCTATGAACGGTGTGTTGAACAGATCATATATTATCTGCAGATGTCCTTTGATAGGCATATTCAGTGTATATGCCGTTATGATCCAGAAGAGCACCAGAAAAATAAGCAGGTAAATAAGTTTCAGAAACTTGTAGATCAGCTTTCCTGTACTTGAATTTTTAAAGTTGATTTTGTAAATTTGCTTTTTTGTCTTATGAGTAAAGTAAAAATATAAAAAAACAGTGATAAGAAATGGCAGGCAGAATTTCAACAGGAAATCCAGCACTGTTATAGGGAACGTTTTGTCTCCCATCACCAGGTTATTTGTAAAAAAATCCGGCAGATATTCTTTCATCAGTGTTTGTCACAGCCTCCGCAGCATCCCGATCTGGGATTGTCCTTGCAGTAAAATCCGCTTCCCTTGAATATGATTCCTACAGAACCGTTTGGAATTATCCTCTTTACCTTTTTGCCGCATTTTGTGCATACCTCTATGGGTGCATCACTCATGGACTGCACCACCTCAAACACATGCCTGCAGCTCTGGCATTCATAAACATATGTTGGCATTTATCTTTTCCTCAATTTTCCTGTTATAAATCCAAATGCAAAGCCGGCCAGTCCGCAGCCTGTGATCTTCAGGCGTATGGCATTCAGGTCGGCCAGCCTGTGGGCCATCCTCTCCAGTGCGTTGTCAGCAGGGAAACACAGAGTTTCCAGTGATATCAGCTCGCCGTTCAGCTTGCCGAATATCAGATATCCGACTATGAGTCCCACGACTGTCCAGGAGAAGACTCCCACATAGATGTTTCTTCTCATCAGTTCTTACCGAAGAGATGGATGTAATCTTCCAGCAGATCTTTTGCCTTCTCAAGACATCCGCCGCATACCTTGGCGATCTTTGTCTTTTCCTGGAGCTCCTCGAAGGTTCTTCCGCCGGCCTTGACAAAGTTCTCAATGTCCTGGTCTGTGATATTGTTGCAGACGCAGATGACCTTGGCAGCCTCTTTCTCCAGCATATTTTCCTTGCCGTTTTTCTTGCAGTAGTCCTCGATGGCAGCTCTCAGAGCCCTGTCTCCCAGAACTGAGCAGTGGATCTTGTGGTCCGGCAGTCCGCCCAGCTGGATCACGATGTCATCCGGCTTGATCTTGTATGCGTCCTTTATGTGCATTCCGATCACCATCTCGCTCATCATTGATGTACTGGCAATGGCGCTGGCACATCCGTATGTCTTCCATTTGCACTCTGCTATTCTGTCATCCTTGACTTTTATTGCCACCAGCATCTGGTCTCCGCAGGCGATGTTTCCAACCTCTCCGCGGCCGTCTGCCTCATATTTTTCCTCATCTTCCAGTATGTTCTTAGGATTTGTGAAATGTTCCTTTACTTTTTCTGTATAAACCCATGAATTCATTTTGTTTCTCCTTTTTTATAGACTGTTGACATTTTTCTGATTCTGGCGATTATCGGAGGAAGTTTCTCCAGCACATAATCTATATCTTCTTCTGTATTTTCTCTTCCCAGGCTGAATCTGATGGAGCCGTGTGCCAGTTCTGCGTCCACACCTGTGGCCATGAGAACATGGGAAGGGAGGAGTGAGCCTGTGGAGCAGGCAGAACCTGTGGAAACCGCGATGCCCTCCAGATCCATGTACAGCAGGATCGACTCTCCCTCTGCACCGATGAATGATACGTTCAGTGTGTTAGGCAGTGTGTGCTCCTGGTTGCCGTTGATCTTGATGTCAGGTATGGATGCCATGATTCCGGCTTTCAGCTTGTTTCTGAGTTTCAGGAGCCGTGCTGATTCTGTCTCCAGCTCTTTCTCTGCCAGCTCTGCAGCCTTGCCCAGAGATACGATTCCGGTGGTGTTCAGTGTACCGGCTCTTCTGCCTGCCTCCTGGTGTCCTCCGTGTACGAAAGGACAGTATGGCGCTCCCTTTCTGGCGTAGAGTATTCCGATTCCCTTAGGCGCATATATCTTGTGGCCTGACATGGAGAGATAATCAATGCCCATGGCCTTGACATCGATCTTGATCTTGCCGATGGCCTGCACTGCATCTGTATGGAAGAGAACTCCTTTCTCATGGGCGATCTGTGCTATTCTGGCAATGTCCTGGAGTGTACCGATCTCATTGTTGGCAGCCATGACTGATATGAGGGCTGTCTTCTCAGTGATAAGGTCATAAAGCTCTTCCGGGTTGACCCGTCCTGTGGCATCCACCTTCATGAATTTTGTTGTGATGCCGCTGGCTTCCAGAAATTTTACAGTCTCCAGAATGGCCGGATGTTCGATAGGGGTGGTGATGATCTCATTCTTCTGGCAGTTAGGACAGCTGAATTTGGCACTGCATGTCTTGTTCTGGCATCCCACATATTTGAGCACTGTGTTGTCGGACTCTGAGCCGCCGGCTGTAAAGATTATCTCGCTTGGATCAGCATTGATAAGGTGTGCGATCTGTGCCCTGGCTTTCTCGATCATGATTCCTGCCTCACGGCCGAAACCGTGCATACTGGAACCGTTTCCGAAGACATCCAGTGAGTCTATCATCACCTTCTTCACCTCAGGATGGATAGGTGTGGTGGCATTGTAATCCATATATACATTTCTGAATTCCATTAAATATCTCCTGTCTTTGTGTACTTGTTTATTAAATCTTGAAGAGTCATTTCATCAAGGTATTTTCTGATATATTCCTGATAGTCATTCCAGAAGTGCCGCACGGCACAGGCATCTGACATAGGGCAGTTTTCCTGACCGTCCAGGCATTTGACCAGGACAGGAGAGCCCTCTATGGCATCAAAAATCTGGTACAGTGTGATTTCTGACGCATCCTTGCAGAGCACATAGCCCCCCTCTGGTCCCCGTATGCTGCGGACGATCCTGTTCTTCTTCAGCTGGGTGAAGATGCTCTCCAGATACTTCCTGGAGATGTTCTCCTGCTGCGATATGACAGCGATGTTCTGCACCTGCTGTGATGAGGCTATATTTATGAGAGCCCTGAGTGCATATTGAAGTCCTGCTGAGATCTGGAACAAAGAAAACTCCTTTTCCTATCGGTTTACTAGGAATATAACATTAATGGTGGCATTTCGGCAATAGATATACAAGGAGAGAATTAATATATTTTATTCGCCGTAGACCTGGCGCACCACTTCCTTCAGCTCGTCATACATTTTCATCCCTTCCAGTGGTTTCAGGGCTTTCACAACGCCGTGGTAATACCAGCTCTGCAGTTCCGGGGTGGCCTCACGGTTGAAGCGTTCGAACAGCCTGTCGCCTATGAGCCTGAAATCGTAGGCCTGTGACCGGCAGTTGGCCAGCTTGTCGGCGCAGCATACCTGCATGGTCTCCAGTGATGCACCGGCCATAGAATCTATGGTATGCTGTTTCCGCTCTTTCCAGCTTTTGGATTTGTCCTCGGATTCAGTTACCACCAGCTCGCGGACTTCTCTGCCAAAAAGCTTCTCGATCTCATCAGGAGTGGCACCTGTATCTTCCAGTGTGTCATGGAGCAGTCCGGCTACCTGCACATCTGCGGAGCAGTTGTTGTTGCGCAGTATCATCCAGACCTCCAGCGGGTGGATGATGTAGGGGAGTCTGGAACCTTTCCGCCGCTGTCCCATGGTGCCGTCCTTGTTCACTACAGCCGAATGCTTCCTGTTTGCGAATTCCAGTGCCAGATTTATCTTCCTGTTGTCTGCGTCATACTGTTCTTTAGATATCATGCTGTTCTCCTGCAAGTCGGTATTATAGCACATATTGGAAACAATTTCATGCAAAAACTTTGGCAGAGTGTCCTGAATATGGTATAATGGTGGGAAAATTGAAAAAAAGGTAGGACATTTATGTTCCAGAAAAAGATCGTAGGAAACTATTTATCAAAATTAGATACAGATTTACTCAATTCAAAATATCAGCTTTTTCAAAAAACATTTTCAGACCTACAGAAGCAGCAGAATATCCGTAATTCAAAGGAAGAACAGTACCAGGAAGGATTTATAAGAGATTTATTCTGTTCTGTTCTCGGATATACGATAAAACCTGAATCAAATTACAATATTTTTACTGAAGCAAAAAATGATGTAAGGAATAAAAGCAATTCCAAGAAAGCAGATGGGGCAATCTGCGAAGAAAATGACGAAAATAAAATCCGCGCTGTAATAGAATTGAAAGGAACTGATACAACCGATTTGGATAAAGTTGCTTTTCAGGCATTCAGTTACAAAAACTTTCATGATGAATGTAAGTATGTAATTGTCTCCAATTTTGAGCGTCTCAGGGTTTATGTTGAGACACAGAGTGATTTTATAGAATTTAATTTGTTTAAACTCTCAAAAACAGATTTTGATCTGTTATATCTGCTTTTGGAATTGAATCAACTGAAAAATGATATTCCGCTAAAATTGAAGCATGAGACTCTAAGCGAAGAAAAAGTTATTACAGATAATTTTTATGCAGATTATTCCACATTCAAGCGGATTTTGTTTGAAGATTTAATAGAAAACAATCCTAATACAGACAAGCTTTTGCTTTTTAAGAAAACACAGAAACTTTTGGACAGGATCCTTTTCATTCTGTTCTGTGAAGACCGAAATCTTTTGCCGCCAAACAGCATTGCTGGAATCGTTCAAAGCTGGCAGAAAAGCAAGGCGGATATGTTCAGTGTCGGAACTCCGTTATATGATTATTTCAAAAGATTCTTTACGCTCATCGACAAAGGATATGAAAACCCTATAGACAAATCGAATTCAATATTTGCATACAACGGCGGCTTGTTTAAAACAGACGAAATTCTGGACAATATAAAAGTTGGTGACGATGTATTGTTCATTCATACAAAACGCCTGGCTGATTATGATTTTGAAAGCCAGATTTCCGTTGATATCCTGGGACGTATTTTTGAAAATTCTCTGACTGAAATTGAAGAAGTGCAGAAAGAAATTGAAGCTGAAAAAGCAGGTGCAAAAGTTGAAAACAACAATGTAGGAAAACGCAAAAAAGACGGAGTTTTTTATACTCCCGAATACATTAC
>JAKSTW010000031.1 GCA_024402405.1 Spirochaetia bacterium
TTGTTTATATTTTATCAATATTTATAGTGTGCTATTTTTTGTTTGTTCTGTGGCGTTTTATATTTATAAGAATATAGTGAAGTTAAAGATTTTGGAGTAATGACTATATGAAAATGTTAATAAAAACATTAGTTAAAATTGCTGGCATAGTATATTTTATTGTTGGTATATATTTTTTTCACATAATGGTATGTACATTGTTTGCATTTTTATTTCATGTTACAGCATAAATAATTAATTCTATGGAAAGGTTTTTTGATAGAATAATTGATTCATTCAGAAAATAAAAAACTGTAGATATCAGGAGTGAACATGGCAGATAATCGGTTGTCGATCACTACCCGTAAATTTCTATCAGCCACATCCAATGTATTAGGAGATATATTCAGGAATGTTGATCTTGAGGTAGCTATTAGTCTTTTTGGTCTTTTCATTGCTACATCTAATATGGTGACATCAGTTTTGTTTACGATATTTATGGCATTGGATGCTATTGATGCATGGACAGGAAAATTCTCACATGAAAAGCCTGATAGATGGTCTGTTGCGAGAACAGGTCCATTCTTGTTTATTTTGGCACTATGGTTTTTCTATTTCTCTTCTGGGGATCATTTTGGTTTTGGTACACTTGATTTTGTGGCACCATTTCCATATAAGGTTATTTGTTTTGTTCTTGTTGAATGTGTATTAGATATAATTGTACTCGTATGTTGGCTACTCAAGAAATATGTCTGGTCTGCATTAGTAAAGCTGTGGGACTATCTGAACAGGTGGCAGCAGTGATAAAAAGATGAAATACTGATCTATAGTTTGAATTTATCAGAGGGTCATTAATTGGACGCTTTTTTGCTTTTTTTAATACATCTAATACATCCTTTTTTGCTTGCTTTTCATCATTCCCATGTTACAATGGAAATATAGAAGAACAAACAGTTGTAGATGGATAAATTTATTACTCCACTGGAAAGTTTGTTTGGATACACTAAGTTAGATTTAATTCCATATCTGCTACATATAAATATACCGGATCAATCTATAATAATTAATGAATTGATACCACTATATTGATATGGATAAAACTAATTATTTTGGAAGGGTTATCAATGGAAATTTTATATGTTGCTTCGTTTATCGCAAATCTTTATTTCATTGCAAGAATAATATGGGGAAAAGACAGCAAAGTTGTTTATATTTTATCAATATTTATAGTGTGCTATTTTTTGTTTGCTCTGTGGCATTTTATAAGAATATAGTGAAGTTAAAGATATATGGAATAACTAGTGGAGGAGAGCCTGGACGGAAGCAGCCTGGAGGAGCTTATACGGAAGGCGGAGGGATACACGGAGCGGATGAGCTGCGGGAAGGAGCTGGTGAGGGTGACAAGCCAGCTGCCAGAGGCCGGGCGGTTCGACGGATATGGGGAAGACAGGGATGACGGGCTGTATGAGGAGGTCAGGAGGCGTGTGGCATACCTGACGGCTCTGAACACGGCGACGAAGATAGGAGAGATAGAGGAGAGGGTGTACGCCAGCATAGACGAGGCGAACAAGGAAGTTGACAGAGGGATAAGCGACACGCTGGAGGGAAGAGGATACAGGAGTGGCTGAGGCGGATGGAGGTAACAGATGATTGGTGTATTGAAGGCTATGATAAATGTGATATTTGAGATATTTGCAATGTTGACTTTTCCTATAGCAATGCCAACATTCGTCTTTCTGCATATTGTGGCTATTCCTGCTTTTGTAATCTGCCTTTTTTTGTATATAGCATTAAAAACTATGGATAAAATGGGTAAGAGAGATTTTTCTAGAGCAATACATAGAACAAAGTGTATTTTATTGGCTTCTGCTGTTATAGATTTTATTGGAATTTTATACTTAATCAGTCTTTTTAACAAAGCATTTGCAGAATATGAAAATTATCTTGAAAAAATAGTTTTACCAATCTTGATACTTCCAGCATTAATAGGATTAGTTTCATTTATAATAGTGAATATATGTGCAAAGATAGGGTGTAGTTGGATTACACAATTAAGAAGAAAAATACTAAATGTGATTTCACTTATTCCTATTGCAGTTTTTCTTATTTATTATGATTTTATGATATTAGTAGTGTCTATACAGATGTGAGAATGAAATAAAAAATAATGCAGAATAGGTCAACATATAACATGGTTAATAATAATTCATGCCATATTCCAGCGTGCCTTGGAAGGGATACAGCTGCTTCCCTTTAGCGGCATGAACTGGGGCGCTCATCCTTGACTATATTTCCTCTGTATGCTAAAGTTTCTTAACCTCTTTATTCGGCCGTATGGCTGAATCAAAAGACCACAAGGAGGAAAGATGCGAAAATATGAGGTTACTTTCATTTTCCGCCCGGAAAATGACAAATTCGAGCAGGGCAAGACATTCGTAAAAGATGCTCTTGCAAAGACTGGCGTCAACTTTCTGGAAGAGAAAGATTTAGGCGAAAAGATTCTTGCTTACGAAATCAAAAAACAGACAAAGGGACATTACTACTATTTCCTGATTGAAATGGATCCAGCAGTGCTTAATCCAATTTCAAAAGAGATCCGTCTCAACGCTGAAATACTCAAATTCTTGTTTGTAAAACTGGATAAATAAACCGGAATATAAGTATGACAGATATTAACAAGGTTTTTCTTGTAGGAAGACTGACACGGGACGCCGAGCTGAAATTCACAGCCGGTGGCACACCTGTATCACGTTTCGCTGTAGCTGTAAATAGAAGCCGTAAAAACGGCGATCAGTGGGAAGAAGAGGTTAGCTACATCGATATCGTGCTCTGGGGAAAATCCGCGGAGTCTCTCAGCAAGTACCTTACAAAGGGAAAACAGGTGGCAGTTGACGGAGAGCTCCGTCAGAACAGATGGGAACAGGACGGTCAGCAGAGAAGCAGACTTGAAGTCCATGCTGTGAATGTGCAGCTTCTTGGGGGAACCCAGCAGGGAAGCGGCTATTCCTCATCATCCTCTTCCGGCAGTTTCAGCAGAAAACCGGCCGGTCAGGCACCTGCGGCAGGACAGGAATCATTTTCCGGCCCTGATCACTTTGATGATGACGGTATTCCGTTCTAATTTGTTTGTTTAAAGGAGTAATACAATGGAAAATAAAGATGAAGATGTAAGAGATATGATGCCTGAAGAAGATGACAAGGCAGAATTCGGCAAAAGAGCCAAGGTTGTTTTCAAGAAGAAAGTCTGCAAGTTCTGTGCCCAGAATCTCCAGATTGACTATAAGAATCCTGATTCTCTGAGAAGATTTGTCACAGAGAGAGGCAAGATCCTTCCAAGAAGAATCACAGGCACATGTGCAAAACACCAGAGAGCGCTCACACTGGAAGTAAAGAGAGCAAGAGTTCTTGCACTTCTTCCATTCGTAAAGAAATGATCTGACCATGGAAGATAACCGTTTTCAGAATACAGGCAAGAGGGGATACATTGCTGCCATCATTGCATCGGCAGTGTCGATCTTTGCCTATGAGACCGGTCTTTTTTTCTTCCTGTTCATTGTTCCTTTGCAGCTGCTTCTTCTTAAAAGAGGGCAGTTCTGGGCCAGAATTTCCGCCCTTGGGGTGGGAATCGCCATAGTTTATCTGGGAATCAGACATACGGCTGATGTGACTGATGCACATGTCCAGTTTCTGCTGAGACTTGCTGAGGTTGCAATTCCTTTCGCTTTGCTGGGTGGTTTCCTGTTCATGAACAGGATCTCCAGAAACGGGGAGGTGAATCTTTTCAGAGGGATTTTCCTTTCCACCGGTTTCACTGCGATACTTGCCCTTGTGCTCCTGAACCTTTTCAGGGATGAGGGTTTCATCGAGTTTTACCGGCAGCAGATCGGATCTGTGTTCAACACGATCAGATCGACCATTGAGGCGAATGGTAATCCTGACATGCTTCCTGTGATGAATATGGATGTTGATACTGCGCTGAAAATGGTGTCAACAGTGTTTTTCAGAGGTTTTCTGTTTGCCTATTTCGCTATTCTTACCGGGAGTTATCTTTTCGCACAGCACATGGAAAGGATCTCCAGAAGAGAATTCGGAGTGATAACAGAGGTTCTTGTTCCGGATTATTTTGTCTGGATTCTTATCGTGGCTCTGGCTTTGGTGATGCTGGACCATAAGTTCGATCTGGATCTGATAGGATATTTTGGCTGGAACGTTTTTCTGATTGTCATGTTCCTTTATGGACTTAGGGGAATGAGGATAATCAGACAGATCTATGGGAGCATGAAAGTTCCTGGGTTTCTGAGATTCTGCATCGTGTTCTGTTTTGTATCACTGCTGCTGAATCCCGCAACTTCGGTCTGGCTCCTGATAGGAATTCCGTGTATCGGCATTTCTGAGATCTGGGTAAAATATAAACGAACTTGAAGGAGTTTTTATATGGCTATGAAAGTTATCCTTAATCAGGATGTAGTTAATCTTGGTGAAGAGGGAGATGTTTGTACTGTAGCTGATGGTTTCGGAAGAAACTATCTTATTCCGCAGGGACTTGCTGTTCCTTATACAAATAAGAATATCATTCTTTTTGAACAGAAGAAGGAACAGATCGCAAAAAGAAAGGAAGAGAAAAGACAGCAGGCTCTTAGCCTTAAGGAGAAGATTGTCGCTCTTGGAAGCATTGAGATCAAGATGCAGGCAGGAGAGGGAGACAAACTTTTCGGTGCTGTTACAAACGCTATGATCGCTGACCAGCTTCAGGCTGCAGGCATCGAAGTAGAACGCAAGAAGATCGATATGATGGGTCACGTGATCAAAATGCTCGGTTCCTATGATATCAGGATCAAACTTTATAACAATGAGACTGCTGACATTAAGGTAGTAGTTTCAAAAGAAGAAGAAAAGGCCTGAATATGGCAGATTCCGGACTGAGGGATAAGGTTCCTCCTAGCAATCTGGAGGCAGAGAAAGCCACTCTGGGCGCTGTTTTCATAAACTCCAGCTCACTTCTGACAGTTCTCGATTATCTCCGTCCGGATGATTTTTACAAGAACGCCCATAAGAAAATTTTCCAGGCCATGCTGAATCTGGATTCACGCAATGAGAACGTGGATATTCTCACGGTGAACCAGGAGCTGAAGAATTCAGGTGATCTGGACAGTGCCGGCGGTGCTGCCTATGTAGCTTCTCTGACTTCTGAAGTGCCTACCAGTGCCAATGTGGAGTACTATGCCAAGATAGTGCAGGAGGCCAGTGTCAGGCGTTCACTCATCAATACTGCCAGTGAGATAATTTCCGGTGCTTTTGATGATACCAACGGAACAGGGCAGGTCATTGAGGATGCCGAGAGAAAGATTTTTGAGATAACAGAGAAAAGCCATGTTGGTTCTTACAGATCTGTAAGAGAACTGGTTTCTGATGCTGTATCCAGCATTGAGAAGCGGATGATGGCCAAGGCTGACTGTATCGGTGTTCCTTCAGGATATACAGACCTGGATTCTCTCACCAATGGATTCCAGCCTTCTGATTTTGTAGTTATCGGTGCCCGTCCTTCTGTGGGAAAAACAGCCCTTGCTCTTTCTATGGCAGCCAATATGGCTATCCGTAAAAATATCAAAGTCGGTTTTTTCTCTCTGGAACAGGATGCCAATTCCATAATGCAGCGTCTTCTGGCCGGTGAGTCCAGAGTCAACAGCCGCAGTATCCGCAGTGGATTTCTTTCTGAGATACAGCTGGAGAAGCTGATGGATTCGGCCAACCGTATCTATGAGAATATGCCTCTTTTCATATGCGATACTCCTGGTATGCGTCTCTTGGATCTGCGTACTGAAGCCCGCAGGATGAAATCCAAAGAGGATATTGATGTCATTTTCATTGACTATATCGGTCTTATCGGTTCTGAGAACAAGCTGATTCCACGGCATGAGCAGGTGGCTGAGATCTCCCGTTCGCTTAAGGAACTGGCCAGAGAGCTGAAGATCCCTGTGATCGTCCTTTCTCAGGTCAAGAGAGAGGTTGGCAGTGACAAGCCTACACTGGCGGATCTCCGTGAGTCAGGTTCCATAGAGCAGGACGCCGATCTGGTTATGTTCCTGCACCGCGGAAAACAGAATGACAAAGATGACGATGGGGCTGATCCTGACAGACTGGGCAAAGAGATAGATGTTATTGTGGCCAAGAACAGGAACGGTCCGGTAGGGGAGATAAAACTTATGTTCCTCCCGGCATATACCAGATTTGAGTCAGTAAGCAGGGATAAAGAATGAGTGATGTAACTATTTATACAGACGGAGGATGTTCTGGAAATCCGGGTCCCGGCGGATGGGCTTATGTTGTTCTTGACGGACAGGTCAAATTCTCCTTTTCTGGAGGGGAAAGATTCACCACAAACAACAGGATGGAGCTGACTGCTGTCATCAACGCACTTTCTTTCGTTGCAGACAAATACACTGTTCCTGTATCTGTTTTTACAGACTCACAGTATGTGAAGAACGGAATCACCACCTGGATAAAAAACTGGCTCAGAAACAACTGGAAAACAGCTGACAGAAAAGATGTTAAAAACAAGGAGCTGTGGCAGCAGCTGTACATGCTGGACAGACAGATTCATCCGCAGTGGTGCTGGGTCAAGGGTCATGCGGGAAACACTTATAACGAGCTGTGTGATTCTATGGTCAGGGCAGAGATGTCCAGATTTCTGTGATATATTTTTCAGTGCCGCAGTAACCTGTCTGTCAGCCACCACAGAATATCAGTCTTTTCTTCAGTGGCAGCTATTCCTGTTATCATACCATTCTGATTGAGAGATATATTCTCATATATCGTATTACTGATCTTGCTGCTGATATCGGTCTTCAGTACCGGCTGGCCTTTGTCAGACAGTACCATCAGGTTGTACATATTGCCGCCGGTGCATCCTGTGAAGAATATCCTGTCTTTTCCATTGACTCCCAGAAGCTGATACATTGTCTCATATCGCTCTCCGTCATCTCTGAAATAAATTTCCGGCAGTGCATAACTGTCTGTGAATTTCTCCTGCTGGATATCGTATTTATAGACTTTGCTCCTGCAGAACTGGAAATCAGGACTGTCTGCATAGTAGTTGACTTTCAGGAACAGCGTCAGGTCACTTTTTGATGGCGATATGTCTTCCAGCACTTTTATGCATGGTGTTTCTGGCAGATCAGGAATGTCTGCCGCATTGAACTCTGCTGAATGTACCAGTTCTCCGTTGTTTCCGAACCAGAACACAGATTTGCCTGAAACTGTGGTGCAGACTGCCACTATATCACCATTTTCTGTGCATTCAAGTCTGGTTATCATAGGAAATGGCCTGGCTGTGCTGCTATCCTGATACAGCGTTCCGGTCTTGTTTCCATGCTCATCATAGCAGAGCACTGCATCTGTCAGCATCATCTTCAGATCGTCATCCCACTGCTGGCAGTCAGGACTGAGTATGACTGATGCGTATACCCGCTGGTTTCCGTCAACTGTTATTTTGCACGGACCTGACATTTCCTCCAGATCATATTTCATGAGAAGATCACCGTAAGAATTGAATTTCATTATTTTCCTGAGAGCTGTATCTGATACATATATGAAACCGTCTGACATCACTGCCATGGCAATGTTCTGATTGAACCGTTCATTTTCAGTCTCATCCTGGTACAGCATTATTTCTCTGTCCGCCTTGCCATATTGCAGGGAGAACATTCTTTCTGCCTCCGGAGATTTTTTAGCAGAAACAGTGCATGACAGCAGAAATATGACAGGAATGATAAAAATCATAATTTTTTTCACAGCATGATGATACAATCCAAAAATATTTCTGTCTACTGTTTCAATATTGACTTAAAAACTTAATTTCCATAATATCCAAATAACGGAGTTTTTTATATGACTAGAGAAAGACTTCAGGTGTTGTCTGTAAGCAGCCTCCAGAAAATTGCTGCTTCCCAGGGAATCTTGAATTTCCGGGATTATCTCAAGGATGATCTTATTGATGTTATTATTGAGGCATTTGCCGAGGCCAGAATTGATCATCTGACAGAAAATAACTGGACAATCATTTCTGAAGAGAAGAAATTTGACATATTCAGGGACGAAGTACTTCCAACTCCTGCTTATAAAACATATCAGGTTCCTGAAAAATATAATATCACACGCATCAGCCTTATTATGGTTGATCCTCTTATGGCATTCGTTTGCTGGGATCTTGCTGATGAGATCATGGCTGAGGCTGAGATGATTCATGACAATGCCCTTTTCCTTCGCGTTCATGAGACCCATCTTGATACTTCTGAATCCACATTCTTTGATATTCCGGTACAGCTCAGTGATGACAAATGGTATATAAATCTTCCTTCTCACGGAAGCAGTTATTATATAGAAATTATTCTCAATACATCTGAGGGTGAGAGATCCGTATGTTCTTCCAATAAAATAGAAAGTCCTCTGCGGATCACCAGAGATATACAGAATAATTCCAAAATGTTCCAGGATGATTTTCTTATTCTGGCAGGTGTATATGGTTTCTATGATGATGAGAGCGGTTCCAATTCTCAGAAGATCGTCTCTTTCCTTGATACCGGAACCATAGACAGGGAGGCATGATCATGCACAGAGGTTATCTGATATTTGAGCTTACATGTCATCTTCCTTATGTGAAGCATATAAATGAGCGGTATCCGGAGGAAAATTGGCTGAACGAGGCAATATGCAATACATATCTTCCTATGCTCAGAAGTCTCAGAAGTCTTGATGCGGATTCCATTCCTTTCAAACTGACTCTGACCATTTCTCCTACACTTGTGGCCATGCTGTCTGATCCTATACTGCAGGATAATTTTGTCAGTTTCATGAATGAGCGGATAGAGCTTGGTAAAAAAGAGGTGCACAGAACTGAGTCCACACCAAATATGCATACTGTTGCAAAAACTTATCTCCAGGAGCTGGAACAGAATCTTAGAGATTTTACGGAGCTGTATGGATGTGATCTTGTGGCTGCTTTCAATGATCTGCGTAAGAAAAATCATATAAATATCATCACGACTTTTGCCACACACTGTTATATGCCGTTCTATTCTGCCTGCGAAAAGAATATCGAAGCTCAGATATATACAGCCATGAATGCCCACAGCAAGGCTTTCAACTGTAATCCTAGCGGATTCTGGCTTCCTGAGCTGGGTTATTATCCTGGCATCGAGAAGATACTGAAATCTTACAGGCTGGATTATTTCTTTACTGCTGTCCATGCTTTCCTTTTCGGAAGTCATGTGCCAAGAAACGGTATCTATGCTCCTGTAAATGTATCTGGCTCTGACGTTTTTGCTTTCTGCCGGGATCTGGCTTCTTCTGCTTTTGTTCTCTCTGCCGACCATGGTTACCCTGGTGATTTCGATTACAGGGACTTTGAGCTGGATATGGGATATGACATGCCTGACAGCTACATAGGTTCCAATCCTTATGGAAAGGGAATCAGACTTGACACCGGATTCAGATATTATGCCAATACAGGAATCGAGGGCGTCAAGAACATATATGATTTCAAGGCAGCTGCTGAAAAAGTAGAGTTCCATGCAGACAATTTCATCTATAATCTCAAGAAGAGAGTCAAAAAACTCCTCAGATATACTGACAGACCTCCTGTCATTGTCTGTCCTTATGATGCCCAGGTTTTCGGACACTGGTGGTATGAGGGAATAAAATGGATGGAGACTGTCATCAGGAAAATTGCAGATGATGAGGATCTGTCCCTGATTTTCCCTGATGAGTATCTTTTTGCATACAAAAACAACGAGAGTATAGATCTCTCTTATTCCAGTCTTGGAAATGGCGGTTATTCCGGACTTTGGCTCAATGGTGATAATGACTGGGCATACAGGCATATCCATGTGATCATTGAAAAGATGGAGGAACTGGCAGGACGGTTTCCTTCCGAACGTGGACTGAAGGGGAGGGCTCTGAATCATGCGGCCAGAGAACTGCTCCTTGCGCAGTCATCTGACTGGGCTTTCATGATGAAGAACGGAACATCGGCTCCTTATGCAAATATGAGAGTCCAGGAGCATATACATAATTTCCTGAAGATTTACAATGATCTTTCCAGCAACTCTGTTGATACTGAGTGGCTGACAACTGTGGAGCGGCAGAACAGTGCTTTCCCTGACATAGATTACAGGGTGTTCACATAAGCATATTGTTTTCCTCGATGAGCCGTGCTGAAGAATCCAGCTCCTGCTGGTTCTTCAGATAGAAGAAAAGATTCTCCAGCATTATTGCTATGTTCACATTGTTGACCAGACATTTGCCGTTGATATCCTTAAGCTCTGCGGGTGAGAAATTCAAAAGTCCCTGGATACCGCAGTCCAGCATTATTCTGAAAATATCAGCTGCGACAAATTTAGGTACGGCCATCACTGCTATCTTTATATTGTTGTCCCTTATGAAATCTTCCATTTTATTGATGTGATAAATAGGAATATTGCCTTTGTATGCCACATGATCCGGTCTGTTGTCAAAACCAGCGACTATTTTTATTCCCTCATCATAGATGCCCCTGTGTCCCATAATGGCGCTTCCGAGCTTTCCGCATCCTACGACTATCACATCCATCTGCCTGTTTTTGCCAAGTATGGTGTCCATTTCGGAAATAAGCTCATCGATGTTGTAGCCGCCTCTTTTATGTCCCGGGATCTTAAGTGATGACAGGTCCTTGCGCACCAGGGCAGGAGCCACACCTATGGCGTCTCCCAGATTGTTTGAAAAGACTTTCTCCATGCCCATTATTTTCAGTTTCTGAATTATTCTTCTATATTTTGACAGTCTGACACTGGTTTCTTTATTCATAGAAAATATTTTAATTCAACTTTTGTAATCCGTCAAGTTTTTAATGTGAATTTTATTACAATATTGTGAGGAAAATATTTTTATTGTGAAGGAGGTATAGAATAAAGTATGGTATGACAAAATCATGAAACTCATGCTTGAAATATTTTAACAGGTGGTTTATACTATTCCCATTAAAGTATTCTTTATATGACAAAAGTGGAGGTTTCATGTCAGTAGGTACAGCTGAAGAGATTAAATTCTCAGATGAACTTTTGGCTTTTATTGAGGAATGGAAATCAAAACCTGGTAATCTTATTATGATTCTTCATAAGGTTCAGGGTGAATTCGGATATATTCCAAGGCAGGCTGCTTTGAAAGTTTCCGAAATGATCGGTGTTCCTCTTGCCAAAATTTATGGAGTTATAACATTCTATCATTTCTTTAAAACAGAAAAGCCTGGAAAATATATCATTCAGGTTTGTCTTGGAACTGCTTGCTACCTTAGAGGCGGTGCAGACATTATGCAGGAATTGGAGACAATTCTTGGTACAGGTGTCGGTCATGTTACAGATGACGGTTTCTTCTCATTGGAAGCTGTAAGATGTATCGGTTGTTGCGGTCTTGCTCCTGTTATGATGATCGGTAAAGAAGTTTTCGGTAAACTTACTAAAGAGAAAATTCCTGAAATTATTGCTGATTTCAAGGCTAGAGGCTAAAACCTGATATGCATGCAGAGATTGCCGATTTCCTTGTAGACTGTCTCCAGAATTCGGTTGAGGCAAATGCGAAATATATCATTCTTGATTATTTCTATTTTGTTGATGACAGGATCGAGGTTGCGATCATTGACAACGGAAAAGGGATGGACAGTGAGATTCTGAAGAAGATCCAGGATCCTTTCTATACTGACGGCACAAAGCATGTAAGACGTAAGGTTGGCCTTGGTATACCGTTTCTGATTCAGGCTGTGAATTTGTCGGGTGGACACTTCAGTGTGGAATCCCAGAAGGGGAAGGGTACTGAGTTGCGTTTTTCCTTTGACCTGAAGAACATAGATACGCCTCCTGAGGGGGATGTCAACGGGGCTGTTGTTCAGACCATGATGTTTGACGGGGATTTTGAACTTGAGTTCAATAAGAAAAGGATCGAGAACGGTATTGAAAAAGGTTATACGATTAAAAAAACAGAATTGACAGACGCACTGGGAGGATTGTCAGACGCTTCATCAATAAAACTGGCAAAAACATTTTTGGACTCCCAGGATGAAGATTTAATTTAAGGAGATAGCTATGGCTAAAATGACTCTTGAAAGTCTTAGAGCATTGAGAGAGAGCAGACAGCAGGGTATTGAAAGAAGAGAGACAGACGGCAAGGAAATTCATGTTATCATCGGAATGGGTACTTGCGGTATTGCTGCTGGTTCAAAAAAGGTTCTTGAAGCTTTCATCAACGAAATTGATGCTAAAAAAATTGAAAATGTAATTGTTAAGCAGACAGGTTGTATGGGACTCTGCTATGTAGAGCCTACTGTAGAAGTAAAAGCACCTGGTATGCCTGATACAATTTATGGAAAAGTAGATGCAGACGTTGCTAAGAAGATTCTCTATGATCACATTCTCAATGGAAAACTTGTTAGCGACCACATTTATCAGAGACCTGCTGCTGATAACGTTGTAAAGGGCTGAGGGGGAGAGATAAATGGTTAAGAAGAATTATATTCTGGTTTGTGGTGGTTCCGCTTGTGAAGCATCAAAATCTGATGCAATTTATGAAAGCCTTAAGAAGGCTCTCTATGAGAGAGGCCTGGCAGATGATGTTCAGGTCGTTAAGACAGGTTGTTTCGGTTTCTGTGAGAAGGGACCTATCGTAAAGGTTCTTCCTGAGGAAGCTTTCTATGTAGAAGTTAAGCCTGAGGATGCAGAAGAGATCGTACAGGAGACAATCATCAAAGGACGTCTGGTTGAGAGACTCCAGTATAAGGATAAGAATGCCAAGTCCACAGGTGATAAGTTCGATGTTGAAAAGATCGGATTCTACCAGAAACAGCTCAGAATCGTACTCAGAAACTGCGGTTTCATCGATCCTGAGAACATTGACGAGTATATTGCAAGACACGGATATCAGGCACTTGAAAAAGCTCTCACAGAAATTGGAAGAGACGGAGTTATCGAAGAACTCAAGACTTCCGGTCTGAGAGGTAGAGGTGGTGCAGGATTCCCTACATGGATCAAATGGAATACAACAAAGGGAGTTGAGGCTCCACAGAAATATGTTGTATGTAACGCTGATGAAGGTGACCCAGGTGCATACATGGACAGATCCACACTGGAAGGTGACCCACACTCAGTGCTTGAGGCAATGACAATCGCCGGTTATACAATCGGAGCTACAAAGGGTATCATCTACATCAGAGCTGAATATCCTCTGGCAATCAGAAGACTTGAAGTTGCTATGAAGCAGTCAAGAGAGTATGGTCTTCTGGGAGAAAACATCCTTGGAACAGACTTCAGCTTCGACATCGAGATCAGACTCGGTGCAGGTGCATTCGTCTGCGGTGAGGAGACAGCCCTTCTGAGATCTATCGAAGGTAACAGAGGTATGCCTACTCCAAAGCCACCATTCCCAGCAGTTGAGGGACTCTGGCATTGCCCTACACTTATCAACAACGTTGAGACATATGCAAACATTCCTGTGATCATCATGAAGGGTGGTGCATGGTTCAAGACAATCGGAACAGAGAAGTCACCTGGAACAAAGGTATTCGCCCTGACAGGTAAGATCAACAACTCTGGTCTGGTTGAGGTTCCAATGGGAACAACACTCCGTGAGATCGTTTATGAGATCGGTGGTGGTATCAGAAACGGAAAGGCTTTCAAGGCTGTTCAGACTGGTGGACCATCAGGCGGTGTTATCACATCAGAGAACCTGGATACAGGTATCGACTTCGATGCTCTTGCTAAGATCGGATCAATGATGGGTTCCGGTGGTATGATCGTAATGAGCGAAGAGGACTGTATCGTCGATGTTGTTAAGTTCTATATGGAATTCTGCGTTGATGAGTCATGCGGTAAGTGTTCACCTTGTAGAATCGGAACAAGAAAGCTCCTGAATTACCTGACAAAGATTTCTAAGGGTAACGGAACTATGGAAGACCTGAAAAAGATGGAAGAGATCGGTTATGCAATGAGGAAAGGCGCTCCCTGCGGTCTGGGGCAGACAGCTGCAAACCCTGTTCTTTCTACAAGGAGAGATTTCAAAGACGAATATATCCAGCACGTAGTAGATAAGAAATGTATCGCTGGTAAATGTACAAGCCTTGTAAGATTTGAGATTGATCCTGCAAAATGTATCGGATGTACACTCTGTGCAAGAAGATGTCCTGCTGGTGCAGTTTCAGGAGAAAAGAAACAGGCACATAAGATTGACCAGGCAAAGTGTGTTAAGTGCGGTGAGTGTTTCAGAGGCTGTAAATTCGGCGCTATTTCAAAATTCTAAGAGAGGAAGGAGATATGTCAGTGGAAACTGTAAATATTAAAATCGACGGAATTCCGGTAACAGTTGCAGCCGGAACAACAATTTTGAATGCCGCAAAAAAAGCAGGAGTAAAAATTCCTACTCTCTGTGCACACCCAGACCTTGAACCATGGGGTGCTTGTGGTATTTGTGTAGTTAAGACACAGGATGCCCGCGGTATCAGCCCTAGACTTGTCAGAGCTTGTACAACAAAAGTAACCGAGGGATTCAATTATATTACTCATGATCCTGAGATCCAGGGAATCAGAAAGACAGTTGTCAACCTGATTCTTTCCAACCACCCACAGGAATGTCTCACTTGCGGAAGAAACCAGCAGTGTGAGCTCCAGAGACTGGCTGAGGAATTCAGTATCAGAGAAGTGGCATTTGAGCCAAATGTAAGAAGACTTCCAAAAGATAACTCAACACCATCTATCGTTCTTGATGCAACAAAATGTATCCAGTGCGGAAGATGTGCTCAGGTATGTCAGCAGCTCCAGGGTGTATGGGCTCTTGAATTCATCCACAGAGGAGAGAACACAAGAATCGCTCCTGTTGCAGGTGCTACACTTAATGAATCACCTTGTATCAAGTGCGGTCAGTGTGCTGCTCACTGTCCAGTTGGTGCTATCTATGAGAACGATGAGACAGGAAAGTTCTTTGATGCTGTAAAGAATCCTGAACTTCATGTTGCAGTTCAGATGGCTCCTGCAGTACGTGTCGCTCTTGGTGAGGCATTCGGTATGCTCCCAGGTGAGATCGTAACTGGAAAGATCTATGCTGCTCTCAGAAGACTGGGTGCAGATGCAGTGTTTGATACAAACTTCTCTGCCGACCTGACAATCATGGAGGAAGGTACAGAGTTCGTTAACAGACTCACAAAGGGTGGAGTTCTCCCACAGCTCACATCATGCTGTCCTGCTTGGACAAACTACATGGAAGAGTACTATCCTGATATGATTCCTAACTTCTCAACTGCAAAGTCACCTATGATGATGCAGGGTGCTATCACAAAGACATACTATGCTCAGAAGAAGGGTATCGATCCAAAGAATATCTTCTCTGTGGCTATCATGCCTTGTACAGCAAAGAAGCACGAGATCGAGAGAGATGACAATATGCACGCTTCCGGATATCCAGATGTTGACCTGGTTCTCACAACAAGAGAGCTGGCAAGACTCATCAAGATGGCTGGAATTGATTTCGCTAACCTGGCAGATGAGAAGGCAGACAGCCCAATCGGAGCATACACAGGTGCTGCTACAATCTTCGGTGTAACCGGTGGTGTAATGGAAGCTGCTGTAAGATCTGCTTACTTCCTGGTAACTGGCGAAGAGCTCAAGGATGTCAACATCACAGCTGTTCGTGGTATGGAAGGTGTTAAGGAAGGCGTTGTGGACATCAAGGGAACCAAAGTCAGAGTTGCTATTGCTCACGGACTGGCTAATGTAAAGGCAGTTCTGGACAAGGTAAGAGCAGCTAAGGCAGCTGGTCAGCCTGCTCCATGGGACTTCATCGAAGTAATGGCTTGCCGTGGTGGTTGTATCGCCGGCGGTGGACAGCCTTACGGAACAGAAGACAACATCAGAGAGATGAGAACTGCTGGTCTTTACAAAGATGATGAGCAGAACACACTGAGATGCTCACATCATAACCCTGAGATCACAGCAATTTACAAGGACTTCCTTGGACAGCCACTCTCAGAGAAAGCACATCATCTGCGTCATACCACTCAATAAGTGGGCAGTCCTTACTTACGCCTTTA
>JAKSTW010000032.1 GCA_024402405.1 Spirochaetia bacterium
ATGACATCAGTAAGAGCAGCTTTCATACTTTCCACTTCATTATGTATATTCTCCACAAAAGCAGACCTCAATATCTCACCTATACCTTTCAATGCCTCATCAAGAACATCTTTTATATCCTGGGCCAACTGCTTTGAAACATTATTATTAAAACTGTCAAGTACCGATGTCTGCTTACCAATCTGCTCTTCCAGCACTTCCGTAAAATTATTTATAATATTCTTCAATTCGCCAGTAAAAAGTTCTGTAATGGTTGTTCCCATATCATTGATCGCCCTGGTCTGCTCAGCCACCTGTGCCACAAGGATTTCAGAGTCATTGACGAAGTATTCCTTGTCCAGTTCATCACTCAATTTTCTAAAATGAGAATCCAGCTCATAAACCAACGGATTATAAATAAAAAATTTATAGATCATAGAACAGAAAATACCAACGATGGATGTATTGAAGGCTGTGGCAAAACCGCTGCTGACCAGATGCTGGACATTCTCAATCATCCTGGAAGAATCAGTGAAATCAATATTTCCCATGCCGACCGAGAAACCAAGGAATGTTCCCAATATTCCAAAACCGACAAAAGTCTCAGGTACAAGACCGAACCATTTCATAACGCTGAAATTCGGGAAAAGCTCTGAAATAACAGAATCAGTATTGAAGTACAGATCTGCATTTGCCCGGGTCTTGTTCATATCATTGATCTTATTTTTGAAGGTAGCTCCATATGCATTCCAGACCTGCTGGGCAATTCCTTTAAATTCTTTATTATCAGAACCTAAAGCTTTCATATTGTCATTTTTTTCATCAAAGAATTCTTCGACTTTGCGTAAGATACAGCCAGCAATTATAAATACGGATACAAAAAATGCTGCAAAAATACCATAATAAATGAACAGATATATATTTTTTGCCTCACGGATAGGACCAACTAAGAAAATGCAGCCAATGAACAGCATAACCATTATCACTATCCAAATTTTTAACTTGCCTGTTTTCACACCAACCTCTTTTCATCTCTCTTTAGAGAGTCGCTAATTTGTCAAAGTATATCTAAACTCTTTTTAGAGAGTCAAGCATAAAGTATGGATAAAGAAGTTGAGGCTGTTTTAGAAAAAATACGCGCGAAAAGATTAGAGAAAGGGTTCTCCATCCTGAAACTGGCCAATGCAGCCGAAATTTCCCACAGCCATCTCTATTACATCGAGACAAAACAGAAAATTCCCACCCTTGAGACTCTCAGCCGTCTGGCGAAAGCCCTAGATATCCCTATGAAAGATTTCTTCTGAGCATATGCCCAACACTTGACACTACCAAATATAATTGGTAATATAAATTATGCCAATGAGCGGTGAGCAGATGTTAAAATTATATCTGCAGAAAAACTGGACAGTTATTTCACAACGTGGTTCACATATAAAAATAGCCAAAGGGGATAAAAGGCAAATCATACCTATGCACAAGGAACTTAAGCGTGGGCTTGAAAAAGCCTTGCTAAAATTTTTAACGCAGGAGGATTGACTTATGAAATATCACTTCAAATATCAGATCGATAATGACGGCATATGGGGCGAATGCTGTGAGATACCAAGCTTATATACCCAGGCAGACTCCGTTGATGAATTGAGAAAAAACTGCACAGAGGCACTTAATCTGATGCTGGAAGAACCGTCAGATTCGCAGACCATCTTCAAACTGCCTGAAAAGAAATATGACAATGAACAGTCAATACTGCAGGTGCCTGTACAGCCGGAAATCGCATTCGGATTGCTTATGCGTTCATACAGAATGAAACACAACATCACACAGAAACAGGCGGCAGAAAAGCTTGGGATGAAAAATATCTACAGCTATCAGCGTCTTGAGAAGAAATCCAATCCTACATTATCTATGCTTCAAAAAGTATCAGAAGTATTTCCAGACATAAACCTCGAACTGCTTCTTAACTGAAATCTTTAGTTGTTGCGGTAAATATAAATGTCAGATACCTTCTCATGGTCAAAATAGATCCTGACTTTGAACTTGTATTTCACCATCTTGCCATACTGCCCTGGATTCACATAGATAAATGAATCTCCGGTATCGGAATAAGGCACACCCAGCACAGACTTCACAGCATCTTTACTGTCACCCATGTGTACGCCGGCGATGCTGCCTTCAAAATTGCAGTCAAGCCTGAATTGCCAGACTTTGTTCTGGAAGAAAAAAAGATAGAGATTTTTATCAGGATAATAAAAGACCACATCATCTTCAGCGGCACTGACACCTCTGAAAGGAAACACCTCTCCAGGAACGCCGACCTGCGGATAAACTTCTGCCGGTGTGGTACCTATAAAATCTATGAATTCATATCGAGAAACATTATTTTCTTCTGCAAAAGCAGCAAAAGTATAAAAGCAGAACAAACAAAGCAGAAGTAATATTTTTCTCAACAGTCTCTCCTTTTCATCCTTCGCGAGAAAATCACAAAATAAATTATGACAACCACAGCGCCAGCCAGTATACACAGCACCGGCCACCATTCCATTACGAAATTGAACAAGCTGGTGGTGAAAAGTTTGAAACTGAAAGGCATGAAAATAACCGCCAGTATGCAGATGGCGGCTGCCGGTATCAGAATATGGATATCCTTATTGCGTCTGCCGGCAGCATATATGACCAGCACCAGTCCGAAGATGAACATAAATATAGGCCACAGCGGACTTTCAGCATTAGGATATATTATATCTGAGCATACCAGGAATGCTCCAAGCAGAAGCAGGAAGACCCCGCTTATAAAATACCGAGCCATGCCCCTCCGTCCTACTGAGAGATACAGGGCAAAGACTCCGCTGAGAAGCAACAGCACAGGGACAAAAATATTTATGAATTCTGCACCATATACTTTCTTCAGCAGAAATGACAGTCCCACAAGAAATGAAAGGATGCCTGTAAACAATATTTTAAGCGGTGGTCTTCTTCCCGTCAAAGCATATTCTCCATTATATATCTGCCGAACGTACTTGTTGATACTTTCTCGGCACCATCCATCAGTCTGGCAAAATCATATGTGACCTTCTTTGACTGAATAGTTCTGGATATACCCTTCTCAATAAGCTGTCCTGCCTCTTTCCATCCCATGAAGTCCAGCATCATGGAAGCTGAGAGGATCATTGAGCAAGGGTTGACTTTGTCAAGGTTCGCATACTTAGGTGCTGTTCCATGAGTTGCCTCAAAGACACCAACCATCTCTGTATAGTTGATGTTGGCACCAGGTGCTATTCCGATTCCTCCCACCTGTGCAGCCAGAGCATCAGACATATAATCACCGTTCAGGTTCAGTGTGGCAATAACATCATGGTCAGCAGGACGTGTGAGGATCTGCTGGAGGAATGCATCTGCTATGCAGTCTTTGATTATGATCACTCCGTCAGGAACATTGTCTCCTGCCTCCTCCTGGGTCATCACTTTGCCAGGATACTCTCTCTTGGCCAGCTCGTATCCCCAGTTTCTGAAAGCACCCTCTGTGTATTTCATGATATTACCCTTATGAACCAGAGTGATATATTTGCGTTTGTTCTCAATGGCATACTCAATGGCAGCACGCACCAGACGCTCAGTTCTGGCTTTGCTGACAGGTTTGATTCCGATTCCGGCACCCTCAGGGATATTCCAGCCGAAAGTCTCCTTCAGATATGAAGCCAGCTGCTGTGTCTTATCCTCGCCGGCAGGTGTCTCAAAACCTGCATATACATCCTCTGTATTCTCACGGAACACCACCATATCCACCAGCTCAGGATGTTTCACCGGTGAAGGCACGCCAGGGAAATATTTCACAGGACGGAGGCACACATACAGATCCAGCTTCTGACGGAGAGCCACATTCAGGCTTCTTCTTCCGCCTCCAACCGGAGTTGTGAGAGGTCCCTTCAGTCCGACCTTGTATTTTTCAAAAGCAGCCAGAGTCTCATCAGGAAGCCATTCTCCGACCTTATTGAAAGCTTTCTCTCCTGCAAGAACTTCCATCCACTCGATCTTTCTCTTTCCGCCATAAGCGATCTCAACAGCCTTATCAATGACAGGAAGTGCGGTTCTGGTAATATCTGGACCAGTTCCATCTCCCTCAATATAAGGAATTATAGGATTATCAGGAACGATCAGTTTCCCGTTTATCTGTTTTATTATCTCACCCATTATCAATCTCCATTTTATTTCATATTAACAGATAGGTTGATTCTTGCCAACTCTAAATCCCTATGATATATTTCCAAAATATGAAACTGTCCGGAATCACAGTTCTCATAACCATACTGTGCTTTTCCATACTGACATCATGTGACAGCCAGAAAAGGCAGGAAGAGCGATATCTGCTGAAACTTCACTCATCGCTGGAAAACACTGCCGATTATGAGAAAAATTATATAACCATAACACAGATCCAGAATATATTGCATCAGCAGGGAAAAGATGATGAGCTCAGAGCCATGCTCACAGAATATGCGGACAGACATCCTCAGGATCCTTTCAATGCCTGTTATCTTTTCATTGCCGGGAAAAATCATATGGACTCAGGTGACGAAACCGCAGCTCTCAGATATTTCTCACGCATACTGGACACATGTCAGGATGTGCAGTACAAGGGAGAATCCATAAGATTCATGTGTCTGCGCACGATTCTGAGTCACAGCCCAGACCTTGAAAAACAGGCATTCTGCTGCAGACAGCTTATAGAAGAATTCAGTTCAAAGATCAACACCGGGTCAATGTACTTCAGACTTGGAGAAATATACAGCGCAGCAGAAGACTGGGACAATGCGGCCAGCGCGTATGCCAACTTTCTGAACAGCTCTGATGCCATGATCTCAGACAACGACATTGAATATGCCAGAAACTTCACAGCATATTACAGCAACGATATCACCTGGGCAGACAAAGATCTGGACAATCTGCTGAAAAATATATCGGAAGCACTGGTCAACGCAGGCAGAACCAGGAGCACAAAAGAACTCAGAAAATATATGACAAAAGCAAATTTCTTCATGACCTCCTGGGAAGATATGGCCACAAGCTCTGAAATAATTGCGGCAGACAGGCTGGGCAGCTTTCTGAACAGCAAGATCCGGGTCAGCAGCCATATTGACAAACTTTCAAATTCACAGGAAGCTTATCTGAAAACAGAGGGATGGGAATACAGGATCAATACATGGTATCTGTATTTCAGAAAAATAAAATTTCCTGCAGATCCGGAAAAAGATGGCTGCTGGGAATGGGCAGGAATATACTTCGGAGACAGAGTTTACAGCAAATCCAATGAATATTAAATTTTTTTCTATATTATTGATATCAGCAGTACTTATTTCACCGCTATGCGGAGAGGCGCTGCCTTCAAAATATAACAAAGAGCATCCATCCGCATCAGGCTCAAAGTCACATCATGAGGAGCCACTGCAGAATCATGCGGGGGAATTCATCAATTCATCCATGCTTCCGCCGGAGGGTGACAAGCTTTATGATTATTATTTCAAGCACTACACTTCTCCATACTCAAAAAAATGGATCTCAGAAACATGGAAAAGGGCCCAGTATTTCACTGATTTCATAGAGCATGAGATAGCTGACAACAATATGCCTCATGAGATACTTTACCTGCCGCTTATAGAATCATCATTCCAGCCTGATGCCACATCAAATCTCGGCGCCGCAGGATTATGGCAGTTCATGACCAACAGCATAAGTGAATATGACATGAAAATCACAGAATGGCTGGATGAGAGACGTGATTTCTGGAAATCCACCGAAGCCGCCATATCAAAAATAAAATACAACTATGCCCAGCTTGGTGACTGGACACTGGCAATCGCTGCCTTCAACTGCGGACTGGGCAAGATGCTGAAGTCTGTGAAAGCGGCAGGCACCACTGATTTCTGGACACTGTGCGAAAAGGGATATATGAATCAGGAAACCATAAATTATATTCCCAAGCTGCTGGCAATATCAGATATCATGTCCAACCGCGACAAACTGGGTATAAGCATAATGACTCAGGAACAGCCGGTGCAGTGGACAAGGATCAAGCTGGACAGATGCATTGATATAAGGCTGCTGGCAAAAGAGTGCGGTATTCCCCAAGATACGCTGATAATGGGCAACACGGAGCTTAAATATTATATAACACCTCCGGTGAGAACAGGATACATGCTGAAAGTTCCTGTCATCTACAAGGAAAAAGTCATGGATGCGCTGGACAAGAGCAGCAAGCTGTCAGATTTCCATCTGTACAGAGTTCAGAAGGGAGATACATTATCACATCTGGCCCAGCACTACGGAATATCAGTGGAAATGATACAGAGCTTCAACAATATAAAACCTGAATCACTGAAAGTAGGAAGTCAGCTTATCATTCCTGTCACAAAATCAGATATCAAGCCTTATAAGTCCCCAACAAAACTCTCAGAGGACTGGACTCGTGAAGAGCCTGCAGAAAAATTTTCTCAGGAATATACAGTGCAGGACGGAGACAACCTGTGGACCATTGCCAGAAAGTTCAACACCGATGTGAATCACCTGGCATATTATAACCATATAGCGGCAAATGCCGTACTTTCTGTGGGTAAAAAACTCAAAGTCCCGGCAAACTGACATTTTCAGACTTGACACATGTTCAATAAATTTCTATGTTTAGGTATTATTAAGTAATACCGAGGTATTCATGAATTCAAAGACAGAGGTGATCTCCTTCAAGGCAGATGAAGATCTGGCAGAACTTCTCAAGAAGCTTCCCAACAAATCTGATTTCATAAGGAATGCTGTGCTGGAATATATGCAGAACACATGCCCGCTGTGCCGTGGAACAGGTCTCATATCCATTGCCCAGCGTGAGCACTGGAACAAATTCCTCCGCACCCATTCTGTCATAGAATGCAATGAATGCCATGAACTCTACATCAAATGCGACAAGGAAAAAAACAGCTTATGAAAAAATTTCTCCTTCTTCTGATCTTCGCCATCTGTGCCCAGCTTTCACTTCTCGGAGAAGAGACAGAAATAACGACTTTTGTGACAATAATGCCGCAGAAATATTTTGTAAAGCAGATCGGAGGTCAGCTGGTATCGGTGAATGTCATGATCCCATCCGGCAGAAGTCCTGAGAATTTTGATCCTACTCCAAAGCAGATAGTGGATCTTGGAAACGCAGACATTTATTTCACAGTCGGAATTCCTATGGAAAATATGTTCCTTTCCAAACTCAGATCCGGAAATCATCTGACAATATGCCAGACAGATGCAGGAATAACAAAGATCATGGAAAAGCATGAAGAGCACGGCGAACATCATGAACACGGCGAGTATGATCCTCATATATGGACAGACCCGGTTCTGGCAAAAGAGATGGTCAGAAACATAGCTGCAGGACTCCAGAAAATCGCGCCGGAGCACAGTGATATATTTCAGAAGAATCTGGATAAATTACTGTCAGAGCTGGATGATCTGGACACTCAGATATCTGCCATACTGAAGCCTTATGCCAGCAGAACTTTCTACACATACCATTCAGCCCTCACCTATTTTGCACAGCGTTACGGTCTGGTCCAAAGATCCATTGAGACAGGAGAGAAAGAGCCATCCCCTGCAAAGCTGAGAGAAATCGTGTCACAGGCTGCGGCAGAAAAAATAAACACCATATTCATACAACCGGAATTCCCGGCATCAGGAGCCACAGCCGTAGCTTCTGCAATACATGGAAAAACAGATACCATATCTGTGCTTAACTCAGATTATATGCGCAACATGCTGACGATCGCTGAAAAAATAGCCGCATCAATGAACAAATGACAGAAAACAATATCAAACTTGAGGTGAACGACCTTTCATTCAGATATGACTCAAGATATGTGCTGCAGAATATATCATTCAAGGTATATGACAAAGATATCGTGACAATAATAGGACCAAACGGCGGCGGCAAATCCACATTGCTGAAACTGCTGCTGGGTATCCTGAAACCTGAATCAGGAGAAATACTTATCAACGGACAGAATCTGAGGAAACTGAAAAAACCGGTACTGGGTTATGTTCCGCAGTATACTCTGTTTGATCCCAAATTTCCGATATCAGTCTATGAGACTGTTCTTTCAGGGCGTCTCAGAAACGGGATCTTCAAATATTCATCACAGGACAGGGAAATTGCCCACAGCATAATTGATGACATAGGATTATCAAAAGTGAAGTACAACACCTTCGCGGCACTTTCCGGCGGGCAGAGACAGAGAGTGCTCATAGCCAGGGCGCTGGCAGGAAATCCAGAGATACTTTTCCTTGATGAGCCGACCACCAATATTGACTCAAACACAGAGAACTACCTGTCAGACCTGCTGCAGAAACTTCATCATAATCTGACAATACTGCTGGTGACCCACGACACAGCATTCACCACTCCGTTCCAGAACAGAGTGTTCTGCATAAATCATTACTTCCATGAGCACCCTACCCAGGAGATAAGAGTCGGAATGGATACAGTCAGAATGGTAAGACATGACATTGATATAAACGGTCATTCAGAGGAGGACAGACATTATGATTACTGATTTTCTTGCAGCACTTGCAGATCCGTCTGTTCCATTCATCAGATATGCACTGCTGGCCGGACTGCTATCCAGCATATCTTTCGGAATGATCGGAACCTATGTGGTGGTCAGGAGGATGTCATATATCGTAGGAGCAGTCAGCCATGTGGCACTGGGTGGAATCGGTGCAGCCATACTGCTCAGTGAGAAACTGGGAATGCAGATCTCCCCCATAACGGGAGCTCTTGTCGCCTCAGTACTGGCAGCGCTCATAATCTCCCTGGTGGAAATCTACGGCAATGAAAGAAGCGACAGCGTAATAGGCGCAATATGGGCAGCAGGTATGGCACTTGGAATCATCTGCATATCATTATCCTCCGGTTATTCCGATCCTATGAGCTATCTGTTCGGAAATATACTGCTGATCTCCAGGTCAGACCTGATAACTGTGACAATACTTGATCTGTGTGTGGTCTTTATAATAACCAGATATTACAATATTCTGAAAGCAATATCCTTTGATGATGAATTTGTCAGAGTAAGAGGAATAAATATAATATCATTCAATATACTGCTGAATGTGCTGATAGCCATAACAGTGGTTCTGATGGTATCTTTCGTAGGTGTGGTCATGGCCATTGCATTCCTCACTATTCCGGCAGCCACAGCAGGTATCTTCACCAAAAGGCTTTCACATATGATGACAGCTGCCGCTGTAATGTGCATCATATTCTCCACAGCAGGACTTTTCGTCAGTTATTCCTTCGATCTTCCTACCGGTGCAGTGACAATAGTGCTGTCAGCGGCAGTATACATAGCTGTGGCATTATGTTCCAGGATCATATCCAGGCATCTGAAATGATCAGTCTGCCCAGGTCAGTATGAATATGAAAAAAGTCATCAGAAAAAGGGCCAGAACAAAAAAAGAAACATTGAATATGATCCTTTTCCACATAAGTTTTCTGCGGATGAAATGAAAGAACATGGCAAGGACAAGGGAAAATATTGTGGTTCCCATAAGCAGAACTGTGACATACAGTCCGATATTGACCAGAACTATCCTGGTGGAATCCAGAAAATACTGGTAGCAGCCAAGAATATAGAGAAAGAATACAAGGATATCTACAGCAGCAAGAAAAACGCAACATTTGTCGCAGAATCTGTAAATTTTTGATCTGGAAATATCAACCAACTGCATGATCTAAGATATAACATAAAACCTTTTATTTGTATATTGACTGTTAATAACTCTTAAAATATTCTCATTATGAAGTGAAAAAATTTCTTATTACCCTGATAATTGCATTTCTCGCTCTATTGCATCTGGAAGCTTATGAATCCGATGCTTTATCCGATTTTTATCCGGCTGAGGAGAATTCCAGCAATGAGAAGGCAATAATGGAATTAATCAGGGAAAGGATCGAAGCGGCAGGTCTGAATTACCATGAGGAAACCCTGGACTCACTGAAAGACTGCCATTCTTTCTCAAAAAACATATATGGCGATTTCAATGGAACCACTGAAAATTCCATAGTCCTGGCATTTCCGATAATAGGCGCAGATAATTCCCCGGTGAATATAATGACAGCCCTGGATGCCATGGAGAAAATATGCACCCGCCAGCATTCTCTCAATATCAGATTCGCATTCCTGGGAGCAGAATATGGTGACGGAAATGACTATCCCATAGGCTCAAAAGTCTTCACACAGAATCTCTACTCTGAAAAATGCATCCTCATATATTTTGATCTCAGCAGCATCTCTGACACACTTATATTCCAGACAGGAAACAACAGGAACATCACTCCTTGCAGGCTGCTGAGAATATGCACAGATGCTATGGATCTCTCCGGACTGAAATACAACCTCAGATCAGAACAGAACATGCTGTACAACATAGGAATGATACCGCCGTCATCACCGCTCGATACATATATGAACGCCGGCATTCCATCACTCATGATCACCAGCAGACCGTCAGACAGCACTATAACGCCGCAGGAATGGGGAGAATGTTTCACAAACTTCATCTCCAGGCTGACAGAACAGGCAGACCAATATGACTTCTCTGAGTCGCCGGATCTGAATTATCTTACACTCAGGTGGAATGGAAATTATTTCATTCTGTCCGGACTTTATATCCTGCTTTTTTTCCTGGCTGTATCTGCCCTTATAATTTTCTACATCGTATTCCACGCCCGGCAGGCTAAATTTTACATAAAGAAAATATATGAATCTTTTTATATAATTCCCTGTACCATAATAATAATTCTGATAATACTCTCGATTTCCACAGGTCTGACAAAGCTTTTTCTCAATCTCATAGGGCTGGACAAATGCTGGCAGGGAATTGCAGGATCAGTATTCATCTTCAAAATTCTGGTAGCACTGACTCTGCTGATCTTCTTCTCCCCCGCTTTCAGGCATTATAAGAAATTCAAGCTTGGAAATTTCTACACAGGCAGCGCCATACTCACAGCCATCATAGACCTGTTCATCTTCACCATAATAGACTTCTCTCTGTCACTGCACTTCATCTGGGGACTTTTCTGGATTTTCATATTTACCATCTTCAAAAGAAGAAGGGTGAAATTCCTATGTTTTCTGCTGGCCGGAACATTCATGTTTCTGACAATACACGGAATTTTCTTCTACCCTGCCCTGAACCTGTGTGAGAATCTTATCTTCTCATCATCCATGGTCAATCTGCTCATATCTGTGCTGACATTGCCATTTCTGTTCATGGGAATAAGAATCTTCTTCGTACTGCCTCCCAAGCTGAAACTGAAACATAAAGTCTCAAAATTCACAGCTTTTATTTCCGTACTGATATTGCTTTGCCTTACAGCATCATATATCTACACCTACAGACCTTATGATGCAAATCAGAAGCAGACAGTCAGAATAGATGAATTCTATGATCTTGATGAAGACAGGGGAACACTTACAGCCAGCAGCAGTTACAGGCTGGGCAGCATAGGAATCGTATCTGGCAACGACAATATGGATATCAATACCAATGATAAAAATGCAGTCTTCCCCATCTCAAAACCTCCTGTATTCACAGACATAACCGCAAATACATATTATTTTCTGGAGAGAAAGAATATAACCATAAATATAAATGCCAGGGGAAAAGCCGATAAGATACAGATAATGATGTCCCCTGCAAAGAAAGGCGACAGACTGCTGATACTGGATGCATCATACCCTTATGAGGTAAAGCATGGAACTTTTGTCTTCTCCGTAGGAGAAAACCAGGGAATGCCTTTCAGCTTTGAGATAACCACGCCAAAGGACAATAACTTCAGCATCCAGCTGCTGCTCAATTATTCACAGCCCCCTGTAAACTTTGAATTCTCAGCAGATGAGACACAGATATGCCAGCCTTCCCTTACACTGAAAAAGACCCTGACTTTCCAGGACAGCTGACATGAGACCAATCTTCTTCTGTGCCGACATGGATGCATTCTTCGCATCAGTTGAGCAGCACGATCATCCTGAATATAAAGGAAAACCACTTATAGTGGGCGGCAGTCTGGAGCACAGAAGTGTGGTATCCGCCTGTTCCTATGAGGCAAGAAAATTCGGTGTCCATTCCGCAATGCCGGTACTGATGGCCAGGAAGCTCTGTCCCCATGGAATTTTCGTCACCGGAAATATGAAGCGATACAAAGAAGTATCTGATTCTATAATGGAGATATTCTCACGGTTCACGCCAAATGTGATGCAGAACTCAATCGACGAGGCGTTTCTGGACATGACGGGAACTGAGCTGCTGTTCGGTCCCCCTGCTGAATCTGCGGCAAAAATCAAGGAATGTGTGCTCTCGGAAGCTGGCCTCACTGTATCCATCGGCATAGCTGAGAATATGTATCTGGCCAAACTGGCCTCAGACTATAGAAAACCAAATGGTCTATATCAGGTCCAGAATGGGACAGAAATTGAATTCATAGACTCAATTCCTATGAAAAAACTCTGGGGAATAGGCAAAAGTACTTTTTCCAGGCTGGAAAAATCCGGACTGAACACAGCAGCCAGAATCAGGGAATATCCTCAGAAACTGCTTGCCTCCATGTTCGGTGACAGCGAAGCTGAATTCCTGTACAAAATAAGCCGCGGACAGGATCCAGGCATATTCACATCAGCACCTAAGACACATTCCATCAGCAATGAGATCACATTTGACAGCGATATAAATGATTATACGATTCTGAAAAACACACTTCTGGCACTCTCCCACAAGATAATGTTCCGTCTGATGGAACAGGGCGGCACATCAAAAACACTGGCACTGAAACTCAGGCTGGACGATTTCTCAACCAGTACCATACAGACCACAAGACAGAACTCCTTCACATCAGCGGAAGAGGTTTTCTCAGCAGCACTGGAGCTTCTGACAAAAAAATGGAATACAGATCAGAAGATCAGACTCATAGGGCTGGGACTTCAGAATGTGGATGACAATGGAGCATATCAGCCTGAACTGTTTGAAAACATTCATGAGAAACAGCAGAAGGTGGAAAATACAATTCTGAAGCTGAATCACCGCTATCAGAAAAGCTGCCTTCTGAAAGCCGCACTGCTGCACCGGTCCCGATCCGGCAAGTATTGATGAAAAGGGATATTTCATCTATGCTCTGATATCAGAGGTTCATATGGACAATATAGATTTTGAGTTGGCAGACAAAATTCTTGGATATATAAACAGCGGCAAATATTCATCAGGGCAGGAACTTGAGGCAGATTCAGTTCCACAGCCAGACGGAAAAGAGATAATCGGCTTCAGCAGCAATATCACTTTCACACTGAACAGAAAACAGGCAGAAGAGAAATTCAGAGAATACAGACTTCCGGAAGATCTTCTTGAAAAGGCATCAGCAGAGGATGACAGCCTGATCTTCTCACAGGAACTGCTGGAAACCATAGGACTCCATCTGATCCCATACCTTTCTTACGGCGTTCTGAACGGAGGAATGGCCACCAGCTATGGAGATGTGAAAAACAACTGCGCATTCAATCCTGAGCTTTTCAGCTGCTGTGAGAAATCTTTCCATGAGCTTTCAATGCACACAAATGGCAGACCAAAGGGAATAACCCCTGCATATATAAATCCGGATGGCACACCAGGACTGGACTTCATGGAACTGAAATTCAGAGCCATGCTGCTGAACATACAGAAATCCCAGACTCTTACAGGCAGACCTGCATCTGATTATCAGTACTCCACATTCCAGATGAGCAGCCACAAAACTGACGCACAGCTCTCAGAAAGATACAGTCAGTACAGAAATTCACCTGCACTGGCCCCACTGATCAGATCCACAGGAGTCGATGTGACGCAGATGACCGGCAGAATACAGCCGCTGATCCCGGCTTTCACACACACAGAGCAGGGTTTCCCACTCTCATATTTCAGAAAAGCAGACGGCTCCCTTTATCCGCTTCCAGGAGGACACGGACAGAATTTCTTCGTACTGAAGGATGTCTATAAAATGCTTCTTGAAAAGGGAAAGAAATTCGTATACCTGGGCAATGTGGACAATATCGGGTTCACACCGTCACCAGCAGCACAGGCCATACTGGCGCTGTCAGGAGAGCAGGCCGGATTTGATTTCTCATTCAAGACCCCGGTGGATGTAAAGGGAGGTATTCTGGTCCGTGAGAAAAACGGACGGCTCAACTGCGGAGACATAGGACGGGCCATATCAAAGGATTTCGTCAGACAGGCCGAGGAAAAAGGCACCATACCGCTTTTCAACTGCGCCACAGGGCTTTTCAACCTGGAATATCTGGTAAATAATCTGGACAGGATAATCGACTCTCTCCCTGTCAGACTCAGCAACCAGAACAAGGATGCAGGCAGATACTCTCAGGCAGAACAGATAACATGGGAAATAATAGGACTTCTGGATGACTTCATGATATTTGCAGTGGAGAAATCCAAACGGTTCATATCATCCAAACTTCTCATGGAAAATATGCTGACCTCAGGACTTCCATGCTGCATGGAATATCTTGAAAAACACATGGACACCGATTTTGCCAGAGCTGCCATAAACATAGGCAATGGACTTAAAGAATGTCTGGAGACTCAATACGCCATGAGGCTGGAGAACGGAAAATGGATGACGAGATGATCAGAATAGAGACCAAGCTGGCATTTCTTGAAGATGCAGTCATAACATTACAGAAAGCCGAAGAAGACAACAGAAAAGATATAATAATCCTGAAAAACGAGAACAGGATACTCAAGCAGAAGATAAAGGAACTGCTGGAAAATGAAGAGGGAGATATTCCATCAAGGAAACCTCCGCACTATTGACAGCAGCTTATGGCAAAATTTTGAATTATACCTTATTTTCCTTGCAAACTGTCATTGCATACATTATACTGAAAAAAGGAGCTTAAAATGATAAAAATAGGCAAAGATATCAAAGTCCAGGCACAGGAATTCAAGGGAAAAACATATATTGCCATCAGAAGATGGTATGAGGAAGATGGCGTGGAAAAGCCGGGCAAACAGGGAATAAACCTTAAGGTGGAGGAATGGCAGGAATTTCTTGACAAGCTTGAGGATATAAAAGGAGACATCAAATTATGAAAAAACTGATTATTTTTATGGCAGCTGTACTCATGATGTCAGTTGCATTCATGGGTTGTGATAACAGCAGCAGCAGTAGTAGTGAAAGCGGAAAGAAAAAAGGATTTACCATCGAAGCTCAGATCGGAGAGGATGATCCTGTAACAGAACTGACTTCTGCTACCAAAGAAACAGAATACCTTTTAGTAACACCAGAAGATGATAAGACATTGATGAAAAAAGTAGAAGTAGAAATATCTTTCAATAGTACTAAAAAAGGAGTAGTCAATATTACAGAGAATAATCCGCAACCGGGCTGGGGTATAAATCACCAACTCTGTGTTCCAGGAGATGATTTATTAAAATCAATATCAGACTATCTTGAAGAAGAAGGTCAATATACTTTCAAGATCAAAGCCCAAAATACAGCTGGCAAGTATAGCAACACTGTAGAATTTGAGATTACTTATAGACATGTACCAAACTGATGAGTGGATAGTGCAGATCACAAAAGCCATGGGAAACCATGGCTTTTTTATTATCAGGAAATGATCTTCTCTATTTCAGAGACAACAGAATATCTGGCCTTAACTTCCACTATCTGTCTGAAATTCTCGGTGGCGGAATGAACCTTCACAGCATCCTCTGATTCCCATTTCTCAAAAAGGAAAAGGACTGTATCATCATCCACAGGGAGAAAATATTCATACCTGACATTGCCAGGCTCTTTGCGGCAGTTGGCTCCCAGAGGAAGCAGCTCAGCCATAAATCTGCTGCGGTTTTCCTTTGTTCCGCATTTATAAGTGACAGCCATAAAAACCATACTCTGCTCCTTATCTTTTTTTCAGCTTCTTATAATAATATTTTCTGGCAGATTCTGCCACTCTGTAAA
>JAKSTW010000033.1 GCA_024402405.1 Spirochaetia bacterium
TTAAGAAGATAAGGCTTAAAACAACATGCTTGTATTCCGCAGGTTCAACAGTTCCGCGTAATTTATCGCAGGCACTCCAGAGGGCATCCTCAAAACTTACCTGTTTTTTTATCTTTGCCATTTTTCTATCCTTTGGAAATAATTATAGATCACTTAATATTATAGAATAACTCTGTAAAAATCATCTACATAAATTCATGTAATTTCATTATACCATGAATAGACTGTATGGTACTAAAAAAGGTACTGAAATTGATCAGTACCTTTTTTATTTCATATTGCAATTATCTGTCATTTCCCCTGCATTTTCAGCTTCCGTTTGTTCTCACGGGTCTCATTGAAAATATAGTACATGACAGGAATGAAGAACAGAGTGATGAATGTGGCACTGCACAGACCACCCAGAACTGTCAGAGCAATAGGCTGTGTCATATTAGGTCCCTCCTTGTGAGAGAAAGCCATAGGCAGCATGGCAAAGATAGTGGTCAAGCTGGTCATCATGATAGGTCTGATTCTGGTGACAGCTGCTTCCACACATGCTTCATAAACTCCCATTCCACGGGCTCGCAGCTGGTTGGTGAAGTCCACCAGAACGATACCGTTGTTGACGACTATACCTGTCAGCATGACAGCTCCGATACCGCTGAACATACTCAGTGATGAACCTGTGAAGAAATAAATGGCAGCCACACCGATAACAAGAAGTGGTATGGTGAACATATTGATGAACGGGTTCTTGAAAGATTCGTACTGTCCTGCCATAACTGCAAAGATCAGGATGACAGCCATAATAAGAATTATGAACACATACTTTCCTTTTTCCTGGGCATCCACCCAGTCACCGTCAAAGGAATAAGTCACATCTGACGGCAGGATGATATTGCTGTCAATAAGATCCTTGATGCCGTTCTGCACATCGCCCAGCTTGGCTGTAGCAGAACATTCCACTTTCACTGTAGCCATACGCCGCTTGTTATCTCTGGATATGGTCATAGGACCTACACCTTTCTTCAGATCAGCCACATTGGAAAGATAGACTTTCTCGCCGGAATCAGAGATAAGGAAGATCTTGTTCAGGTCAGGAATCTGCATTCTGTCTTCCTCCCGGAGTCTGACAACAACATCATACTCATTTCCTTCCTCCCTGTAAGTTGTAGACTCAACACCTTCAACTGCATTGCGCACCTCATTGGCAATGGCAGATACAGAAAGACCAAAATTATATGCACGCTGGCGGTCAATGACGACTTCCACCTGCGGCAGACCGTCAGTCAGATCCAGAACTGCATTCACAACACTTCCCTGCATTCGGTCATTTATCATGGCTATGATATCATTGGCAGTATCACGGACACCGTTGATATTATCATAAGTCAGCTGAAGTTTGATAGTCGGAGTAGTCGATGCACCTCCACGGCGTCCTGTGCTGAACTCAAACTTGGCCTGAGGGAACTGGGTAAAATACTTGCGCAGACGATCCTTAACATCATCCTGTGTTATTGTTCGTTCATTCACATCCAGCAGCTCTATGGAAACCTCACCCTGATATGCAATACCAGTGTAGTTTCCTGAAGTAGTGATGATATACTTATATTCAGGAACTTCTTTTTTTACCAGCTCCTCCAGATTCATCATGAATTTCTCAGTTTCCTCCAGACGGGTACCAGGAGCCAGAGTCACAGAAAGGGTGACATTGCTGCTGGTCATACCAGGCATGAAGATCATACGGGTCTTGCTCAGCATAAGAAGTCCGCCGCCAAACAGAAGCATAACTATAAGAAGAACGATAATTCTGTGCCGGATAGACCACTTGATTCCATTCCTGTATTTATCCCTTATGGCATCTACGAAAGAACGTTTCCGAACCTTCTCACCATCTGTCACCTTCAGCATCTTTGCCCTTACAGGCAGATACTTGGTAGCCAGTACAGGAACCAGGAACACAGCCACGAACAAGCTGACACTGACAGAAATAATGATAGTGAAAATAACATCACTCATCATTTCTCCCAGAACTTCCAGCTGATTGCGGTAGAATATGAAAGGGAGGAAAACAACAACTGTGGTGAGTGTAGATGATGTTATGGCTGATATCATCTCACCGGTACCATTGATAACGGCATCACGGCTTGTCTCGCCATAGTCCAGATGCTGATATACATTCTCAAGCACTACGATGGAGGCATCCAGGATCATACCCAGTCCCAGGATAAGTCCCGTCAATGACATCATGTTCAGGGTGAATCCACACATGAACATGGAGAAAACCGTTATGAGGATCGCCACCGGCAGCGATATACTTATGATAAGTGTACTTTTGAAACTTCGCAGGAATATATACAGGACTATGACGACAAGTATAAGGCCTTGGAAAAGTGTGGTCTTCAGCTCATTCAGGACATTCCTGATCTCCTTGCTGTCATCACGGATCACCAGCAGGCTGATATCCTCAGGGATATAACTCTTTATCTCTTCCAGCTTCTTATGGAGCCTGTCAGCCACCTGCACGATGTTGGCACCGGTAGATCTTCTGATGGAAAGATATACACCAGGAACACCGTTTACGGAAGCAATGGAACGGAGATCCTTATATCCCATGAATACATCACCAAGATCAGAAAGCTTGACATCGTAACCATTCTTGTTTGCAATTACAGTACGCCCTATCTCATCTACATCAGTGAACTCACCTGTGGTTCTTATGAGATATTCACGGGTACCGCTGTCAATATCACCGCCGCCCAGCTCCATGTTCTGGGAATCAAGGACACGGTCAATATCAGAGATCGTTATGCCATAGGCTTCCAGTCTGTTCTGATACAGCTCTACCTGAACTGCCTTCGGCTTACCACCGTTTGTCTGCACCTCGCCTACCCCGTCGACCTGAGAAATCAGATCCTCCAGAGTGTTCTCGCAGAAATAACGCAGTTCTCCCAGATCCCTGTCGCCACGGACCAGAATACGCATGATAGGTATGGAGGTGGAGTCAAACTGTCTTATGAGTGGAACATCAGCATCATCAGGCAACCTTCTCTTGACTCTGTCCAGCTTATCCCGGACATCATTGGCAGCAGTATCCAGATTGGTTCCGAACTCAAACTCCAGCATTACAATACTCCGCCCCTCAGAAGAAGTGGAAGTCAGTTCCTTGACTCCCGTGACACTGGTAAGATTCTCCTCGATCAGTTTGGTTACTGTCTTTTCCACAGATTCAGGTGCGGCACCCTCATATGTGGTTATGACAGAAATCATAGGAAACTCAATGTCAGGGATCATCTCTACTGGCAGGTCAGAATAGAAAAAGAGTCCCAGACCTGACAGGATCACAAATATAATAGTAAAAAGTACAGGACGGCTTACAACGGTACGGGAAACACTCATATCAGCTCCTATTTTGTCATGACATTGACAAGGGCACCATCAATAAGGATTTCCATTCCCTCAACAATGATGGTATCTCCGGCCGAAATACCGGAAGCGATCACCAAACGGTCATCCACTGTAACCAGTTTTTTCACAGGAATACGTCTGGCAATGTCCTTTCCCTCCTCATTCTTCACCACAGTGTATACAAAGTCTGTATCTCCACGGGTGACAACAGTCTCAGAAGGAACAACTATCTTATCATCATAGATGCTGGTATATATCTTCAGCTTAGGGAACATACCGGAGTTTATCCGCTCATCATATCCCACAAACTCGATCTCCACCTGCTTGGTTCTGGAGACAGGATCAATGACAGGTGATATTCTGGCAATTTTTCCCTTGAAAACTTCATCAGGATATGCCGGCAGCATAATATCCACATCCAGTCCCAGGTTCAGCTCGCCCACATACCGCTCAGGAATATATGCATAAGTAACCAGATTTTTTATATCTCCGATCTTAACAATAGCTGTATTTGTGGTGACTGTAGTTCCAGGACGGGAAACGATCTCAGTTACAGTTCCTGCTATAGGAGCCTTTACCGGGCTCTGACTGTAATATGATCCAGGCTTCGACGGATCCACATAGGATATGACCTGATTCTTTGAGACTTTGTCGCCCAGCTCCACAGAAAGGGACGATACTTTTCCGCCGATCTCAGGATATATGGCCACATTGGTCTTGGACTGCACCTCACCGTTAACAGTCAGGTAATCCTGCACTGATGACACACTGGCTTTGTCCAGTACAACAGCATACTGACGCTCTGCTTTTGCAGCAGCAGCCTTCTCCTCTTTCTTGCAGGATGCACAGAACACACTTACAGACAGAACCAGAAACATGCAAAGTATAAATTTATTCTTATTCATCATTCACCACCTAATGTTCCAAAAGGAAGATTCAATTTATATTCAAGTTCCAGAAGAGAACACAGAACATCATATTTTTCTTTGAGAATATCCAGCTGAGCCTCGTGAAGATTCTGCTGGGCCTCACTGACATCAAGAATATCCTTCACACCATATCTATAGGCATCCTCTGTCAGCCTGAGACTTTCCTCAGCTATATCCGCAGTCATCTCCAGTGTCTTTACGGTAGACTGCTGTCTGGTGATCTTGCGCACCAGATTCTCAACAGTACTGATACTGTCGGCCTCCTCTTCCTCCACCTGCAGCCTCAATATATCAGCATTATCCTTCAGCTGCCGTATCCTCAGATTTCCCTGAGAATTAGGAATCAGATTGTCCAGATGCCATGCAAGTGATGCATTGAAACTTCCCCTGTCATGAGGATCATTATCCTTCAGGTCATCCCAGGTCGGAGTCATATTCCAGCCGAATGTCAGTTCAGGGAACAGGGAAGCTCCGGACAGCTCCTTCTGGCTGCTCTCGGCTATAGCCAGTTCCTGTCTGAGTCTCCGCAGCTCAGGTGTCTCAAAATCATCAGGAAGAGAATTCAGATCAATATCAGCCGGCACAAAAGCCTCAACATCACCTGAAAGCACGATATCTTCGTCAGGATCCATTCCAAGGGCGATCTTGAACTGATCCATCTTCCGCTGGTATTCAGTGGTGACAGAATCATAATCAGGCAGCATGCGGTTCCACGCCAGTCTGGCATTAAGCACATCCAGTTCAGGCACCAGCCCGGCACGGTGATTCACCACAGCCTGGTCATACCGTTTTTTATTGGCATCAATACTGCTTTCCAGCAGCTCTATATCTCGTTCATAGATCAGAAGCTCATAAAATGCCAGCATGACAGCCATTTCCAGATTATTCCTGGCATTGTCATAATCAATATTTCCGGCCTCGTATTCATTCTTTATCCTGGACATCTTATAAGGAATATCAGAACCAAGGGAAAGTGACAGAGCACCGCCCACCTTGCCGTTCCATGGAGCATCAGGTGAATTTTTGAAGATCTCATTATCATGCCCTATTCCTGCAGATGCAGTTATCTCAGGCAGAAATATATTCCACAGATTCTTTTTGGCTCTCTCCCTGGTTTCCCTGGAAATCTGCTCCTGCCTGAAAGTACGGTTACCGGCCAGAGCTTTCTCCACAGCATCATCCAATGTCAGCACAGTCTGCCCTGAAACAGAACACAGCACAAATATAAATATATAAAGCGACAAAAAATACTTTTTCATAATAGGAACATCTTACCGCATATTCTGATGGACCGCTATAAAAAAATGATAAATTTTCAATAATTTTTTGTTATTTTCTGTAATATCACATTGGTTTTTCAGAAAGTAAGAGATAATATTTTCATGAGGTAAAGATGAAAGCTTCTGTAGTCATAATCGAAGACATAAAAGAAATGTCAGATCTTATCCAGCTGTATCTGAAGCATGAGGGAATGAACACTACCGTATTTGACAATGCGGAAGACGCACTTGCATATTTTGAGAAAGAAACGGCAGACCTGATACTTCTGGACATAAATCTGCCGGGAATGGACGGATTTGAATTTCTCAATATCTTCCATAAAAATTCGGACTGTCCTGTTCTCATAGTATCAGCACGCTCCACAGATGAAGACATAATCATGGGGCTGGGGTACGGAGCTGATGAATTTGTCACCAAGCCTTTCTCTCCGAAAGTGCTGGTGGCAAGAATACGGGCACTGCTGAGAAGGAACCAGACAGACACATACTCAACCAGCAAGAACATATCATTCGGACCATTCACACTGAACACAGAATCATGCCTGCTGAAAAAGAACGGCGTCAAAATACATCTGTCAGCAAAAGAGTACGATATGCTGCTCTATCTGCTGAAGACCAAAGGGAAAACCAGTTCTCCTGAGGAAATCTACAAGGCAGTGTGGGATTCAGAGTTCGGTGATCTGACTGCTGTGGCTGTATATGTACAGCGACTGAGGAAAAAACTGGAGGAAGATCCTGCAAATCCTGTTTATATTGAGACAGTGCATGGCATGGGTTATTGCTTCAAAGACAGGACAAAAGGAAGCTTATGAAAATAAAAACACAGTCATTATTTCTGATAGGCGGAATCATCCTCATACCTATCATAACAATATTCTGCAGCTGGCTAATATCACAGCAGAACACCAGGACAGCCTATGCGCTTCCATCGTATCATGAAATCTTCGGCTCAGAACAGAATCTGAATGCAGAATCCGACTGGAAGAAGCTTCAGCGCTTCATATCCAGAAGGGGCGACAACACACAGATAGTGATCCTGAACAGAGATACTATGGAGATAATCTATTCTTCCATAAGTTTATTTCCGGCAAAAAGCAGAACTGATGCTGACAAACTGACAGAATATTCTCTGAAAGAAGCCGACAGATATTTTTTCAACCTGACATCAAATAACAGGATCATAACATTCATAGGCATAGAGAAGCAGGCTTTTCAGAAACACAGGCTCACGCCATTCAGCCGTACAGTAATACTCATCTCATCCATAATCCTGCTGTTCTGTATCATAATGATGGTGATAATCAGCCGTTCCATCGCCAACTCAGTGACAATACTGGAAAATGCGGCAGACCGTGTAGCCAAGGGTGATCTGGCAAAACCCATAGAAGTACAGGGAAGCAATGAGATCGTCTCTCTGACCAGATCGCTGAATGAGCTCAGGCTGGCAGTTAAGGAGAACAAAGACCGGCAGGCCAGATTCATTATGGGAATCTCCCATGACCTGAAGACACCGCTGGCACTGATAAAAGGTTATGTGGAAGCCCTTTATGACGAGATCCCCGAAAGTCCGGAAGAAAGGAAAAAATACACGGAAATAATACTGCGGAAAGCAGATGATCTGGAAATCCTGATAAATGACCTTATCAATTTCATAAAGGTGGATACAGGAGAATGGCGCACTTTATGGAAAGATGTGAATCTGTATGATTTTCTCACAGCATTCGGACGGCAGATATCAGAGGATGGCACATTGCTGAAAAGGCATATTTCCGTGGATATAAGGCTGCCGGAAGACACAGCAGTGCAGATGGATGAGAAACTGATAGTAAGGTGCTTTGAGAATCTGTTCAGCAATGCGGTACGCTATACATCAGAAGGCGGCAGCATCCGGCTGAGTGCCATGAGGAACAGCGAGAATGGCAGTTATATGATCCGCTTTGAAGATAACGGAATAGGCATAGAAAATGAAGAACTGAACAATATATTCGATCTTTTCTACCGTGGTTCCGCATCCAGAAGAGAGAAAGGCAATGGGCTGGGACTGGCTATCGTGAAAAGTATAATAACTTCTCATAACTGGAATATAAGTGCGGAATCACAGCCTGGAAAAGGAACCGCATTCAGCATTGTGATACCGGAATAAAACAGGAATAAAAAAAGCCTGCCCGGCAATCCGGACAGGCCATATATCAGATAATCGATCCGATCAGCAGTAAGCTTTCAGTATAGGAAGGATCTTATCCTTTCCGGCTGTCAGTATGAAGCCTGCCAGTCTAGGTCCTTTCTCCTTGCCGATAAGTATGCCATAGAACAGTGTGAACATATCCTTAGGATCCATTCCATTGTCCTGAGCCACCTTATAAAGTGCCTCTGCCAAAGTCTTCTCGTCATAGTCCTCCAGCTTCTCAACGACAGCGGCAGATCCTCTTACAATCGTTCTGGCAGTGTCATTCAGCTCAACCATATCCTCACCAGGAACCTTCAGTGCGAATCTGAAATCTTCCGGTGCAAAAGTTGTGATCCATCTCCATGCACACTCAGCACGGTTCCGCAGTCTAGGCAGCTGGCTCTGGTCTTTGATATCAAAAGTCTTCAGCACCTCATCCACATTTCCTCCATGGATCTGCAGCAGGTTGCACAGATGGCGGAGCGGAATCTGATAAGGCATCACGGCAGGAACCTCCCCTACCTGTGAAAGCTCGTAGATACGTCTCTCCTTCTCTGTCTTCTTCTCATTGACTTTCTCAACGCCATAATAAATACGCTCGCATTTATCATAATCCTCATAGATCTTGAGAACATCCAGATCAAAGGAAATGGCAAACTCAGTGTTAGGTCTGGTGCTGGCAAACATATAGCGGATGATCTCCGGCTGATAGATCTCCAGAACATCCCTGAGACTGATGACTTCGCCGCTGGAAGATGAGATCTTTCCGCCTCTTCCCTTGATGCTCAGGAAATCATACTGGAAAGTGACAGGAGGCTCGTGGTCATACACTTTTCTGGCAATGCCCTTGGATGTACTGAAAGAACCTCCCTCAGAATGGTGATCCTTTCCGGCAGGCTCAAAGTCAACGCCCTCCACGCTCCATCTCATAGGCCAGTCGATCCTCCATGGCAGTTTCACCACAGAAGTGGTGCGGAGATCCACAGTTTCCTCATTGCCGCAGGAATCACAGCAGTAGCTGACACCCCAGTCACCGTCCCAGCCTTTCACTGTGGTCGTATCCTTGTGGCATTTGCTGCAGAACACAGACACTGGCTGCCAGTCCTCAGGAAGAGGAGTGGTCCTGTATTCGTCAAGAGCAGCTTTGATCGTCTCACGGCACTCAAAAGCCTTTCTAATTCCGGCAGCATACATGGAAGCCTGGTATCTGGAAGCCTGGTACAGATATTCAGGATATACACCTACCTGAGGCAGCAGACTCTCCAGTTCCACCTCATGAGCCCTTGCATAGCTGGTCTCCTTTCCCCATGGGTCAGGAACCATTGTGATAGGGAATCTGAGATATCCTGCCAGCTCATCCTGTTTTGGCATATTCTTAGGCACTTTTCTGAACACATCATAGTCATCCCAGGAATAGATGAAGCGTACCTTTGCACCTTTCTCCCTGAGTGCCCTGACTACCAGCTCCACAGAGATGATCTCCCTGAAGTTTCCTATATGAACAGTACCGGAAGGTGTGATACCGGAGGCACATACAAATGCAGTTTTCTTATCATTAAGAAATTTTGTTCTTTCCCTGATTATTTTATCAGCTGTTATATCCGCCCAATGGACAGACTGTGAATTATCTTTAGTTTCCATAAAAATATTATATATAAAAAATTAAATATTGTTCAATCCGTATTAAATTTGTATATTAAGTGAAATGGAAAACGTAAAGATATCGGATGACATAATAAAACGGATGGAAAATGACCGTTTCATCAAATATTGCGGAGTGAAGCTGGATGAGATAAAGCCAGGATATGCCAGAGCCAGTCTGGAAGTGCAGGACATCCACCTGAACGGAGTCAACATCATCCAGGGAGGAGTTCTCTTCACACTGGCAGACTTCACTTTCGCCGCAGCAGCCAACTCAAGAGGCAAAGTTGCGGTAGCCATAGAATCATCCATATCTTTTATAAAAGGGATCTCATCAGGAAAGATCATCGCGGAAGCCCAGGAGCTTTCATGCAAGAAAACACTGGCCAGATATGATGTGAGAATCAGCACTGATAACGGAGAGCTGATCGCAGTGTATCATGGCACAGCCTTCCGCAAGGATTGACCTGGTAAGATTGACAGTAAAAATTTTGAGAGGTATCATCTGATCATGAGAGTTGCACATATACACAGCGGTGTCAGAGGAATTGCATCCTATGCCCTTAACATATACAGATATTTTGAACAGCTTCAGCAGGAGACTCTGATCGTCAGCGAGGCAAAATGGACCAAACAGCGGATTCCGGTATTTGAGCCGGATTCATTCCTGGTAGGAGGAATACTTCCATGGGCCAAGCACCCTTCCGAGGTAATGGACAGGCTGAAGGAGTTTCATCCTGATATTCTTCATCATCACCATCCGTCAGGCCATCTGGATTTTTATATTGATAAATTCAGAAGAGAACTGGATATTCCGCTGGTATGTACTTTCCATATGTCAGTAGGTTCCAAGAAATACATGATAGACAAGGGAATGAACCGTTTCTTCCTCATGACCAGGAAAAATTTCATCAATGCCACATGCTATGTAGCCATCAGTCAGTTTGTGAAGAAACAGCTGGAAGAGATCGGCGGTGTGCCGAAAGAGAAGATCGTACTCCTTTATGCAGGTGTCAATCCTGAGATATTCAAGCCTGTGGAATACCAGCCGCATGACACTCTCCAGGTGAACTTTGTGGGACAGATCACACCTGAAAAAGGAATAGACATGCTCATAGATGTAGTTCAGGAACTGTCCAAAGAGAGAAAGATCAAACTGAACATCATAGGAAACGGAACAATGAAATCCTTGCTGATGAAAAAGACAGAGGGAGATCCGTGCATCAACTGGGTAGGATTCCTCAGCAGTCCGTCAGAAGTCAGCAAGTTCTATGCAAATGCAGATGTTACCGTGCTTCCTGTACGCTGGGATGAGGCATTCTCATACATACCTCTGGAGACCATGGCCAGCGGAACGCCGCTCATTGCATCCAGATGCGGAGGAAACCCTGAGACTGTCACAGACGGCAAGACAGGATTTCTGTTCACTCCCGGCAAGGCTGACGAGCTTTATGACATATTGAAAAAAGTGGAGATACCGCAGCTGTGGGATATGGGGCAGCAGGGACGTGAGCTTATTCTGAAGCGCCACACACTCCAGCTTTTCGGTGACAAATACAGATCACTTTATGAGAATATCCTCCGGGATCCATCTCACCTGAAGCAGATAGACTGATATGAAAACAAAAATCTGCCAGAGCTGTGGAATGCCGATGGAATCAGATGAGTTGCTGGGTAAGAACAGCGATGGGACAACAAATGAATTCTACTGCAGATACTGCTATGAGAATGGAAGATTCATAGATGATGTCTCCATGTCAGAATACATAGAGATGTGCTCAAAGTATGGTGCCCAGGCAGGTATGACCAATGAGCAGATGAAAGAACACTGCACAAAGCTGTTCCCTACCTTGCTCCGATGGAAAAACACTCAGAAATAAATCACAGGTCTATTCTTGTCCGATAGAAATTGCGCCCCAGATCAAGCAGGGTCTCACGGGTGTTCTGTGACGGATCTTCCATGACAGCCTCCAGCAGGAAGTTCAGCACCTGCCCCATGGCAGGTCCCTTCGGTATGCCAGCCTTCTGGTTCAGCACATTTCCGTTCACAGCCAGATCTTTGATTCCAAGGGCTGTGGCCTCACTGACGATCAGGTCTATCCGTCTGGCCAGTGCTATGTCCTCAGGTGTGCAGGCATAAGTGGTGCTGCCCATGCTTCCGGCCCTGTCAGCGAATCTCAGCTTGAAAAGATCAGATATATTTTCCCGTCCCACCCTGGCCACAAAACGCCGAACAGCACCATCTGACCAGTCATCAGTATAATTGAACATATGGTTCTCGATCAGGTGGCAGATACGTCTGATGTCAGCATTTGGGAACTTCAGCCGCTGCAGTATGGATCCAGCCATCTGTGCGGAAACCTTCTCATGGCAATAAAAGGTCGGCACTCCGTCACGGAGTCTGAAAGTGCGGGGCTTGCCGATATCATGCAGAAGTGCGGTCATACGCAGGATCGGATCCTTCTCCATAAAATCACATGAGAAAAGATTATGATGGAAGACATCAAATTTATGACGTTCACGCTGTTCCATCCCAACTCCCTCCAGCAGCTCAGGCAATACATATTCCAGCACAGAGGTTTCCTGCATATACAGGAAAGAAACTGAAGGTCTGTCACCTGTCATGCTTTTCAGCACCTCATCCCGGATACGCTCAGAGGAGACACCTTCCAGATGATGACGCTGGCTGTGCATTCCTTTCAGGGTATCAGGATCAATGGAGAACCCCAGCTGGGCTGCAAACCGGCAGGCCCGCAGTATCCGCAGTCCATCCTCAGCAAACCGCTCCTCAGGATTTCCTATGGCCCGGATCACACCGTTCTTCAGATCCTCAGCACCGGAATGAGCATCGATCAGCTCCCCGGTCAGCACATCCAGTGCCATGGCATTGATGGTGAAATCACGCCGCTTCAGATCCTCATAGATATCATCGCTGAAAGCCACGCTGTCAGGATGTCTGGAATCATTATATTTTCCGTCAATGCGGAATGTTGTTATCTCGAAAGAATATCCCTTGAAAAGGACAGTGACTGTGCCATGCTCAATTCCGGTGGGAATCACTTTTCTGAAAAGAGCCATGATCTGCTGCGGCATGGCATTGGTGGTGAAATCGTAATCCACAGGCGGCACTCCCCTTTTTATATTCCGGACAGCGCCACCTACAAGATAAATTTTGAAACCGGCATCAGAAACGATGCCGGCAAATTCTTTCACCTGTGAAGGGATCAGCAGCATTTTCCCTCAATCATTGAAGCAAGGTTATCTGCTGTGAAACCGAACTTTGCAGCAACATCAGCATATTTTCCGGACTCTCCGAAAGTGTTCACACCCAGAATATTGCAGCTGCAGCATGTATATCCTCTCCATCCTGAGGATACACCGCACTCTGCCACAATGACTTTGACGCCATCAGGAATCATTGCTGTTCTGAAATCTCTGCTCTGCTTCTCAAACAGCTCACGGCAAGGCATGGAAACGATCCTTACCTTCTTTGTGCATTTCTCAGCTGCTGCCACAGCCAGTGAAACCTCAGAACCTGTTGCAATAACGACCACATCCGGTCTGCCTGCACAGTCTTTCACGATATATGCACCTTTTCTCATGTTCTGCTTCCAGTCAGGATCCTGCTTCTCATAAACCACGATATCCTGACGTGTGAATGCCATACATGTAGGCTTATCCACAGTCTCCAGTGCCATCTGCCATGCAACCTCAGTCTCCTGAGCATCACCAGGTCTCAGCACCTGCACACCAGGAATGATCCTGAGAGATTCCAGCTGCTCTACAGGCTGATGTGTAGGACCATCCTCACCAACATAGATAGAGTCATGAGTGAAGATGAAGATCGTAGGAATCTTCATAATAGCTGCCAGCCTTATGGTTGGTCTCATATAATCTGCAAATGACATGAATGTGGCACAGTATGAGCGGAGTCCGCCGTGAAGCACGATACCGTTGGAAATACCACCCATGGCATGTTCTCTGATTCCGAAATGAAGTGTCCTTCCTGCTCTGTTCTCCTTTGAGAAATCGCCATTGTCAGGAACAACTGTATTGTTTGAAGGAGCCAGGTCGGCAGAACCGCCCACCAGCTTAGGAACTGCGGCACACATCTTGACCAGAGTCTTTCCGCTGGCACTTCTGGTGGCTGCCTTGTCTCCAACCTTGAATCCAGGAAGAAGATCGTCAGGAACTGCGATACCGTCGCAGCTCATATATTTATCCCATTCAGCGGCACGCTTCTTATCAGCTTTTCTCCATGCCGCATAATTTTTCTGCCATTCATCGTAAGCAGCAGTCCACTGCGCTTTCTTTTCATTGAAATACTTGACAGCTTCAGGGAAAACATAGAAATCCTGGTCAGCAGGAATACCCAGAGCCTTTCTTGTAGCCTGGATCTCGTCCGGCCCAAGAGGAGCGCCATGAACCTTATGGCTGCCTGCCATATTAGGAGATCCCTTTCCGATGGTGGACTTCAGAACAATAAGTGTAGGCTTCTTTGTCTGTGCCTTGGCCTTATCAACCAGAGCCATGATGCCGTCCAGATCATATGCATCGCCGGAGAGCACCTGCCAGTTGTATGCCTTGAAGCGGGCCTTCACATCCTCGGTGAATGCCAGTGATGTCTTTCCCTCAATAGTGATTCCGTTGTCATCGTAGAAAACTATGAGCTTTCCCAGTCCCAGTGTGCCGGCCAGTGATGCAGCCTCGGAGGTAAGTCCCTCCATCATGCATCCGTCACCGGAAAGTACATAGGTGTAATGGTCAACTATCTTATATTTTCTTGTATTGAATTTTGCAGCCAGCATCGTCTCTGCGATAGCCATACCAACAGCGTTGGTAAATCCTGCTCCCAGCGGACCTGTAGTGGTCTCCACTCCGTCTGTCCAGCCGTATTCCGGATGTCCAGGAGTCTTTGAACCAAGCTGTCTGAAACTTTTCAGGTCATCCATTGAGAGACCGTAGCCTGAAAGATAAAGCAGGCTGTAGAGAAGTGCAGACCCATGACCTGCTGAAAGAACGAATCTGTCCCTGTCAAACCATCTGGAATCAGCCGGATTGTGCTTCATGATCTCGCCGAAAATAAGAGATCCCAGCTCTGCACATCCCATAGGAAGTCCAGGATGTCCTGACTTCGCCTTCTGAATCTGATCCATTGCCAAAGCTCTGACTGAATTAGCCACAGCTGAAATTGCTTTATTATCCATGTGTCCCCCTGAAAAATACAATAAAATGAAATATAAGAGTTCTTATATCATACTACATTTTATCCCCCTTGAACAATATAAAAAAAAACCTTTACACTCTGATTATGCATAGCAGAATATATCTTTTTGAAGTGATAGCTGCCGGAATACTGTGGGGAATCATCAGCATATTCCTGAAACCGCTGAACAGTGCGGGGCTGTCCCCCATGCAGATCCTTTTTGTCCGCGGTGCATTCTCATCTGTGATAATGCTGATCTTTCTGTGCATGAAGAACAGAGACCTGCTGAAATTCAGGCTGAAGGACATCTGGATGTTTTTCGGAACGGGAGTGATCAGCCTGACATTTTTCTCCCTGTGCTACTTCAGGACCATAATCGAGGCCGGTGCATCCATAGCGGTGATACTGCTCTACACATCACCGATCTTCGTGCTGTTCTTTTCATATATATTTTTTCATGAGAAATTCACACGGCTGAAGGTAATAGCGCTGATAATGACATTCACAGGGTGCATTCTGGTCTCCGGTCTGATGACAGGTTCAGGAGAGATAACGCCGGCAGGATTCATTATCGGACTGGGTGCCGGGCTGGGATATGCACTTTACTCGGTGTTCAGCAGGTTGGCATTGAGGAAATATCACCCGCTGACCATAACTTTCTATACATTCCTGTTATCTGCATGCAGCATAGCACCTTTCTGCAACCTGCCCTATGTGTGCTCTGTCATAAACCTGAATCTGCTGCCTGTCATTCTGGGAATCTCCTTGCTGTGCGCCGTTCTGCCGTATATTTTCTACACCCACGGAATGACAGGACTGGAAACAGGAAAGGCTGCCATATTTGTCACAGTGGAGCCACTGGTGGGGACGCTCACCGGGATCTGCCTGTGGGGTGAGCCTGTCAGTGTATGCAAGATCCTGGGCATAGCACTGATCTTCGCCGCAGTCATAATGCTGGGACTGAAACGCAGCTGAACATCTGCCACATTCTGCATTAAGTCTGAATAGTTCATCCCTGCTGTTTCAGGAGATAGTCCACAGTGCGCCGCAACAGGGCATTGGCCTCCCGCAGGTACAGCACCTCCCGGGCAAGCTCCGAGCTGTCA
>JAKSTW010000034.1 GCA_024402405.1 Spirochaetia bacterium
ATGATGTGGAACTGGTGATCCTTGCCCGGTATATGCAGGTGCTCAGCGGCGATTTCTGCACCAGATGGCACAACAGGGTGATAAATATACATCATGGATTCCTTCCTGCCTTCAAAGGGGCAAAACCTTACGAGCAGGCATGGAAGAAAGGTGTCAAGATCATAGGTGCCACAGGGCATATAGCTACTGCTGATCTGGATCAGGGACCTATCATCTTTCAGGATGTCATCAGAGTCGCTGATACATGTTCAGTGGAAGAATTCAAGCGGATGGGAAAAGATGTGGAGAGGCATGTGCTTTATGAGTCTGTGCGCAGATATCTTTCACACAGTATTTTCTTCTATAATGGCAGGACTTTTATCATTGAATAGAAAATGGTACTTGACCTTAGAGGTATTAAATTATATAACTAAAGAAAATTTTAATAAAATAGGTTGGAAAAATGTACGCTCTTATTGATATGAAAGGCAAACAGTATAAAGCTGAGAAAGGGGCGCTTCTCAGAATGGACAGAATTGATGCAGAGAAAGGAAGTTCTGTAGAATTTGACACTATTATGCTCCTCAGCGATGAAGGAACTCAGAAAATCGGCACACCTTATCTGGAAGGTGTTAAAGTTACAGGCACTGTGGAAGATCAGATCAAAGATACAAAAGTTATTGTAATGAAATATAAAAGAAGAAAGAATTACAAGAGGACCAGAGGTCACAGGGCTCAGTATACTATTGTGAAAGTTACCGACATCATCGGTGCTTGAGCTTTTACTTAGGATTGTTTTGAAAGGAGATATATATGGCACATAAGAAAGGTGGCGGAAGCTCAAGAAACGGACGTGATTCTAACGCACAGAGACTTGGCGTTAAGAGATTTGGCGGAGAGCTTGTTTCTGCAGGAACTATCATTGTAAGACAGAAAGGTACAGATTTCCATCCTGGTGAGAATGTTGGCCTTGGAAAGGATCATACAATTTTTGCCAAAGAGACAGGAAAAATCATTTTCCACAGCAGAGGCGGAAGAAAATTTATCAGTATTGCAGCTGTTGAGGAATAATTTCTTATAATTTATTGTGCGTGGTTTTGTAGACGAAACGTCAATTGAAGTCGGCTCCGGTAAAGGCGGAGCCGGTTGTGTTTCATTAAGGCGTGAGAAGTACATTCCCAAGGGCGGTCCCGATGGCGGAGACGGCGGTAAAGGCGGGGATGTAATTTTTAAAATCAAAAATAATCTCAGGACACTTGCTCATCTCAGATATAAACGCATCATGAATGCGGGGAATGGTTTACCTGGTGAGGGGTCCAAAAGGCATGGTCGTGACGGAGAGGATCTGATCATTCCTCTTCCTCCGGGAGCTATCATTAAGGATTATGATACCCAGGAGATCCTTCATGATTTTGGCGAGGATGAGAGTGACTGGGTGTTTCTTCGTGGCGGAAGAGGTGGACTTGGCAATATGAATTTTGCCACCTCCAGACATCAGACCCCTAGGTTCGCACAGCCTGGGCTTCCTGGACAGTCCAGAAAAATTATCATCGAGATAAATATCATAGCAGATATCGGTTTTGTGGGATTTCCGAATGCTGGAAAGTCAACGTTGTTGGGACGGCTTACCAATGCCAATCCTAAAGTCGGTGCTTATCCGTTTACGACAAAAATTCCTAATCTTGGTGTCTATCGGCTGGATGACCGTGATGTGGTGCTGGCAGATATACCTGGTATCATAGAGGGTGCATCTGAAGGGGCAGGCCTTGGACTCCGGTTTCTGAAACATATTGCCAGGACCAGAGGACTTGTATTTCTTATTGATGTGTCACAGCCTGATTATGAGAATGCCTTTAAGATCCTGCTTAATGAGCTGTCTGCTTTTTCTGCGGAACTGGCTGAGCGTAAAAGAGTTATTTTTGCCACCAAGCTGGATACAGAGGGAAGTATGGAAGCTTTTGAAAATCTTAAAGCCATGTATCCTGATGAGAAGATCTACGGCATATCAGTTTTCTCAGGCTATGGCATGGAACAGATCAAAAGCATTTTTTCTGAGTTGGTGCTGCAGGAAGAATGAAGACCTTTATTTTCGGCGGAAGCTTCAATCCTATTCATACCGGACATCTCTTCATAGTGCAGGAAATATTATATACGCTCGGATATGAGCGGGCCATACTGATTCCTGCCAACATTGCCTCACATAAGGAGAATCATACAAAGCTGACACCTTCAGACCGGCTTGAGATGGTCAGGGCTGCAGTGGAGGATATTCCAGGGATAATTGTGGAGGATTGTGATATAAGACGCGGCGGAGTGACTTACAGTATAGATACTGTAAAGTATATTCTTGCCAATTATGACATCACTGGAAAGTTGGGATTTGTCATCGGTGATGACCTGCTGCCTGATTTTGATAAATGGAGATCACCGGATGAGTTGAAAAAACTGGTGGATCTTATAGTAGTCAGAAGAAATGTGGAAGAGAAAATTGATTCTGAATATCCTGATCATTATATTATGAATAAAATGCTGCCTGTTTCTTCTACTGAGGTAAGAGAGCGTGTGCGCAAAGGGCAGCCTATCGGTTATCTGGTACCTGACAAAGTGAGGAAAATAATTGAAGAACGAGGCTTTTATAAATAAATATCTGAAAGACACTCTTTCTGAAGGCAGATATCAGCATTCTGTGTCTACTGCGGAAACATGCCGCAGACTGGCAGTTATGTTCGGATATGATCCTGACAGGGCTTTTTTTACAGGATTGGTTCATGATATTGCCCGTGAATTTAAAGGACGTGAACTTATAGGCATAGCTTCCAGGGACGGGGATCCGGTGAATGATGAGGAGACCAAATATCCTGTCCTCCTTCATGGACGGGCTGGAGCAGTCATCCTGAAGGAAAAATTCAGTATTGATGACTCTGAGATACTTCATGCCATACAGGTACATACTACCGGAGCTGCCGGGATGGGGATCCTGGACAAGATACTTTTTGTCGCCGATTATATTGAGCCGAAACGCAGGCATATAACTCCTGAGTTTATGGCAGAGCTGGAGGGGAAGACCCTGGATCAGATGGTCTATATAGTGCTCAGGTCTACACTTGACTATCTGGCAGGCAAGGGAAAAGATGTGGCTGGACCTGCGGAAGATCTGCTGAAGGAATTTGAGAGTGTCTGATAGATCTATTTTTCATAAAAGTAATATAATTCTTCTTGCGATAATACTTGTGGCTGTCGGAACTGTTATCTATCTTTTTGGTAGTATCAGTACAGACAGTATGAGCAGCAGGGTAGAAGCTGGCAGTAACATACCATTCCTTTTTGTTGTTTCTGATGATGATAAACTTATTTTCTCGGAAGTTTTCATCTATAATCCTTCCACAGGAAAATCTGTCATCGTGGATATTCCTTATAATTATGGCTCAATAATGAAGTCAAACTCGTCAGATTCTAAATATGACAGCATAGGCACGCTGTACAGAAATGGAAGGCCTGACAATTTCATAAAAAAAGTGGAAGATATTACAGGTGTTGATATAGACTTCTATATTTGTATGGAGCTTGCTGATCTGGCTGATCTGGCTGATCTGGTGGAAGGACTTGAGATATTTGTTGCCAATCCTGTGAACAGTGATAATGGGGGGGCTCTGTCACTTATTCCTTCCGGATCTGTGGTTCTTGATGGTGATAAGGTGCTTGAATATATCAGATTCTATGAAAATGAGGGATCAAGGGCTTCTGTGGCAGATGACCGCCAGAGACTGATCCAGAGCCTCATAAAAAGAATAGGTGAGAAAAGCTCATATATACAGGATAAGGATGTGTTTTCCGTATTCTGCCGCAAGCTTGATACGAATCTGTCACCGAGGGGATCTCTCAGGACTTTTATTTCAGAAATGACTAAAGTCGACTGTGATCATATGATCATGCAGCGTGTTATGGGTGATGAGAAAAATGTGGATGGAAAGATTCTTCTTTTTGCATATAATGACGGTGCGCTTATGAAGGAAAGCATCAAGCAGCGTTGCGATGCCCTGAGTAATACTGAGGCATTCTGGGATGATAATTCAGGGCTGTCACTGGCTATACTGAATGGTACTCATATTTCAGGACTTGCATCCCGTACATCTGTGATATATTCAAACTATGGATATGATGTGAGATCTGTAAGAAATGCCGAGTTTTCATCAGAATATGAGAATACCATGGTCATGGGACATAAACATAATTTTGATACAGTTCAGAAAGTGGCTGGCATAATAAAGTGCAGAAATATCAGCTTTTATGAGGATAATTCTGATATTCTTAAAGATATGTCTGATGTAGCAGATATGGGAGATATAATTTTGATTTTAGGGAAGGATTTTGATGGCAGTATCTGTAGATGAGGAAATCGTAAAAAAAATAGCATCTTTTATAAGAGAACATAACGGACAGAATACAATTGTACTTGATATTTCTGAACTTAACAGCTGGACCGACTATTTCATAGTATCTACAGTCACCAGTTCAGGACATCTCAGGGGACTTCTGAATCAGCTGTATGATTTTATATGGAAATCAGGACTTGATACACAGTGCAGACATAAAAAGACAGAAGATGAGAAATGGATCCTCCTGGACTGTGGCAATGTCATAATCCATCTTATGAGCGAGGAAGCCAGGGAATTTTATAATCTTGAAAAACTTTGGTTCAACGGAAAACCTGTAAGCTTCTGATTTCAGGCGTTGTCTATATCGGCAGGATATTCTGTGCTTTCTGCCAGTTTTGAGAAATCCTCATTCTTTTTAGGTGTTTCTGCTTCTGCAAAATCATTGTCAGCAATATTACCGAAATCATCCTCAAGGTTGGCAAAATTTTCAGGCTGCTGATCAGGTGCCGCAACTGTATCAGGTTCGTTGTCAATGATGTCGAGAACACTGGATTCCAGCATGTCGATCTTGTCATTTTTTACCTTGTTATTTTCCATTTCTAAAGCTCCTGTATCCTCACTCTAAAACTCTGAAAACATCAAGTCAATAAAAAAATGAAAAAAAGAAAAAAAAATCACAAAAAAAGAAAAATTTTTTCCCACTTTTTTAAAAATAATGGTAGAATATAGAAACCGAATGATGAATCGGTATTGCTATATTAAGTGGGGGCTATATGGAAATCACAGATATCAAGATCAGAAAAGCTGCAGCAGAGGGGAAGCTTAAGGCATATGTCAACATTACCTTTGACAATTGTTTTGTTGTTCACAATCTTAAGATTATTGATGGCAAAGAGGGTGCGTTTATTGCTATGCCAAGCAGAAAGACTCCTAATGGAGAGTATCGTGATGTGGCTCATCCTATTTCACCTGAATTCAGAGCTAAGATGCAGGATCTGATACTGGCTAAATATGAGAGAGCTGAATTCGAGGAAACTGCGGAATAATTTTCTGAGGTCCTGGATTTATTCCAGGACTATATCATTTTTTTCTTCAGATAGTTGATATTCTCTTGAAAACACTATAAAATAGGCGAATAAGACTATAGAAATTACTATGTTAATAGTATATAATGCTGTGGATGTATGGGATGTCGGCAAGTGGTAAGCCAACGGGTTTTGGTTCCGTCATTCGCTGGTTCGAATCCAGCCATCCCAGTTTTTGCTTTATAGAACTGAAATTTTTGTAGGAGAGTTTATTATGGAAAACAAAAATACTCTGAATATATCTTTGCGGACAGAACTTAAAAGCCGCCCAAGTTATAAGCTGAGAAAGGCAGGCAAGATTCCTGCAGTTGTTTATGGCGTAAAAGAGCCTATCTGCATTACAGTTGATGAGAAAGAATTTGAGACAAAATACCACAAGATGTCTGAGAACATTATCATCGCACTTCTTCTTAATGGTGAGGAAAAATGTCATGTTCTTATCAAGGATTATCAGGATGATATTCTTACAGGAAAAATTCAGCACATTGACTTCTATGAAGTAGATATAGCTAAGGAACTTAAAGCTAACATTCCTGTACGTGTTGTCGGAGCTCCTGTTGGTGTTAAGGCCGGCGGTATCATGGAGCAGCTGGTTCATGTTATGGAAGTGGAATGTCTGCCTAAGGATATTCCTGAACAGATCATAGTTAATGTTGATAAGCTTGATATCAATGAAGCTGTTCATGTTTCTGAGATTCCTGCGATCGCAGGCGTTAAATTCTGTCTCCCTGGAGATTCAGTTGTTGTTCATATCACACATCTGAAGGCTGAGACACCAGCAGCAGCGGCAGCACCAGCAGCAGATGCAGCAGCAGCGGCAGCACCAGCAGCAGAACAGAAATAATTTATGGTAGTTCTGGGGCTTGGAAATCCTGGTGATGAATACGCCGATACAAGACATAATTCAGGATTCAAGGTTGTAGATTACATCGGGAACAAGACAGGCATAGAACTCAATAAAAAATATTCCAAGAAATTTATTTATGGAAAGGGGGTTTATAAGAAAGAGGAAATCTTTCTTGTTAAGCCCCTTACTTTTATGAATGCCTCTGGTGAGGTGATTCATGATGTGCTGAAAATGGCAGAATGTACAACAAAAGATATTGTTGTCGTATGCGATAATATGGATCTTTTCCCCGGCGTTCTCCGTATAAAACGGGGTGGCGGTTCTGCCGGACATAATGGGCTTAAGTCCCTGATGACTTTTGCACCTGCCAATGATTTTCTCCGGGTTTATATAGGAATAGGGAGACCTCTTCATGCAGGTGATGTGAGCTTTTATGTTCTTGGGGTACCTGATAAGATAGATTTTGAGAATTGGAATAAGGCTGTCGGAATTGCGGGCGACAGTATTCTTGCCATAAATGACAGAACTTTGGACCGGGTGATAAATGAAGTCAATTCAATCAGAAATGTTTCTCAAAGACCAGGTAATTGATTATTTCAGTCATCTGCAGAATTTCCAGAACAAGAATATAAAAAAAATACTCATAGGTTTTTCCGGCGGGCCGGATTCAGTCTGCCTTATGGATATCCTCTATTCTCTGAGAGAGCGGTATAATTTTCAGCTGTATCTTGGATATTTCAATCATAAACTCCGTCCTGATGATGAGCTTGAGAAAGAGATGGAATTTATCAGAAATATTGGTATCCGGTATGATCTTCCTGTATTCATCGGAACTGATGCCGGAGAGATAGAAAAATGCGCCATGTCAATGGGAGTTGAAGGTGCTGCCAGAAAGGCCAGATATGTTTTTTTTGACAGGACATTCAGAGAGACAGGATGTGATTATATAGCTCTGGCACATAATCTGGACGATACGGTCGAGAATATGGTCATGCGCTTTTTCAAAGGAGCCGGACTTGGCGGTCTCCGTGGAATTCTGTCTGAGCGTGATATATTTATAAGACCTCTGTCTAAATGCCAAAAAAGTGATATTCTTAAATATTTAGATAACAACAAATTGTCATTTTCTGTGGATAAGACCAACTATGGCACTGATTATCTCAGAAATCGTGTGCGGAATATACTGCTGCCTGAGATCAAAATGATTTTCCCTGACTGTATGAAGACATTGCCGGAATTGGCTGAGAAAATATCACTTTCTTATGATTTTATACGGAATGAGGCTGTGGGACGGCTTGAGTGGATCTGGCATGAAGATATTGGCGGATATGTTGTCTCGTTCAATGATTTTATGAATGCACCTGATATACTTAAGATGGAATCCATATTCAGCGGTTTTGATAAATTTGCCAGAGGAAAGGGTACCGAGCTTCCATACCGTTTCGTGAAGACAGTTCTTGGACGCAGTGATGTTGAGAATCATGGCATACTGCTGCGCGGATATGGCTTTATAATACGGCGGAATGGAGATCTCCTGATTTGGCAGGATGATATTGTAAATAAGGTAAAAAAAAGTTATCTTTTTAAAGTAGATAAAAATAAGGATAATTTTTTCAATATAGATGATAATGAGGGTTTTTTTGTAGGAAGATCTTTGTTATCTTTATGTAATAAGGATGATATCTGGGTTCCTGTGGATGCTGTTGACGGTGAGCTTGTGATCCGGTCCAGACAGGATGGTGATCATATAATCGTCAACGGATGCAGAAAGAAAATAAAAAAATTCTTTTCTGAATGGAAGATCTCCCAGTGTGTCAGAGACAGGGTGCCATTGATCTGTGACAGTCGTGGCGTAATTGCAATATGGGGTCGCTTCTGTGGTCTCCGGGATAGGATCTCGGATTCAGTCAGACTTTCTGGAACTGCAGACAGTGACCGTGAGGTATATATTTTCAGAATAAGGCAGGATAAGCGTGGCTGATAACGAAGAAGAAGAAAAAAAAGAAAAACCTGATGAGCTCCAGGAAGACCAGGAGCAGGAACAGGATTCTGGCCAGGGACAGGATCTGAATCAGGAGCCAAGATCTCAGTTTCCTTTTGGATTTCCACCAATGGGCGGTTCAAGGAATGGAAAGAATGGTCCTGTGAAAATGGGATTCAACAACAGGTTTGCCCTTTTCATACTTATGGCTCTGATTCTCATGTTCATGTTCACATTTGTGTTCAACAATAACGGAACTGTTGAGGAGATTTCCTATTCAGCTTTCCTTAATTATGTGGACAACAATGCTGTGGACAGTATTAAAATCATAGATGATAAAGAGATACAGGGATATCTGAGAAATACTTCCGGACAGAATACGGCTTTTAAGACTCAGATACCTTATTATGACAACGATCTTCTGCAGCGTCTGGAAGATAAGAATATCAAGGTTACAGGTGGAGTCAAGAATAATTCCACATATTTTTTCCTTGTGGATATCCTTCCATGGATGATAGGCCTTGGATTCATGTGGTTTCTGTTCAGACAGATGGCCGGTGGTGGCGGAAAAGCCATGAGTTTCGGAAAAAGCAAGGCCAAGAGATATGATGACCGCGGCAAGAAGGTTCTGTTCTCCGATGTTGCCGGACAGGAGGAGGCTAAATATGAGCTTGAGGAAGTTGTTGATTTTCTCAAGAATCCTAAGAAGTTCTCAGACATGGGTGCCAAGATTCCTAAGGGTGTGCTGCTGGTCGGTATGCCTGGAACCGGAAAGACACTGCTGGCCAGAGCTGTGGCAGGGGAGGCAGGAGTGCCTTATTTCCATATGTCAGGTTCTGACTTTGTCGAGATGTTTGTAGGTGTTGGTGCCAGCCGTGTGAGAGATCTCTTTGAGCAGGGACGCAAGAATGCCCCATGTATTCTTTTCATAGATGAGCTGGATGCCGTAGGACGTACCAGAGGTGCCGGATATGGCGGCGGCCATGATGAGCGTGAGCAGACATTGAACCAGATGCTGGTTGAGATGGATGGTTTTGACGGAAAGGAAGGCGTTATAGTCCTGGCTGCAACCAACAGACCTGATGTATTGGATCCTGCACTGCTGAGACCTGGTCGGTTTGACCGTCAGGTCGTTGTAGATATGCCTGATGTTAAGGAAAGAGAGGCTATTTTCCGTCTCCATGCTTCAAAACTCCCTATCACAGATGATGTGGATTTTGAGAAGATGGCCAAAGCTACTCCAGGTTCTTCCGGAGCTGAGATTTCCAACCTTGTGAACGAGGCCGCACTTTTTGCTGCCAGAAAGAACAAGGATAAAGTGGATATGCAGGATTTTGAGGAAGCCCGGGATAAAGTCATGCTGGGTGTTGCCAGAAAATCAAAGGTCATTCCTCCTGAGGACAAGAAGGCTACTGCATTCCATGAGGCAGGACATACATTGCTTCATTATTATCTGAAATATTCTGACCCTCTGCATAAGGTTACGATCGTACCGCGTGGAAGAGCTCTTGGAATGGCCATGTCACTTCCGGAGAAGGACAGTTATTCAAGGAACAAGTTCTGGCTGCTGGACAGGATCAAGATATGTCTTGGTGGCTATATAGCTGAAGAGATGATTTACAAATGTACCACAACAGGGACACAGAATGACCTTCAGCAGGCTACACAGATGGCCAGAAAGATGGTCTGTGAGTGGGGTATGAGTGATCTTGGACCTGTGGCTTTCGGACAGGAAGATGAGCCTATTTTCATCGGAAAGGAGATAGCACAGCATAAAGATTATTCTGAGGCTACAGCACAGGCGATAGACCAGGAAGTAAGGAATATCATCAGATCCTGCTTTGATGAGGCCAGACAGATTCTTACTGATCATAAGGATAATCTTCTGCTGCTTGCTGATGCCCTTTTCAACAGAGAGACCATGGATGATGCAGAGATCCGTGAACTTCTTCATATAGAGAAAGAGAAACCAGACCCAGTCAACGCATGAAAAGAATTGTATTTTTATTAGTTGCATGTATCCTGATTCTCAGCTCCTGCAGAAGTACTGCTGGCAAAGATAAGGGATTTGTCCTGGAAAGGGATCCTGATGTGGCAGGTTATTTTGCAGATCTGCTGGAACAGGGGTTTCCATTTCTGACAATACAGGAGATCTATTATCTTGAGTCCAATGGTGATCAGAGTTATGACAAAGCCAGAGCTGCAGGTGTTTTTGATGAATATCTGAAGCTGGCTGTGGAAAAGGGGCTTGAACAGTTCAATTCTGCCATAGCGAATGGTGATTTTGACAGGGCGCTGAGTATTTACTTCTCATTTATGGCCATGGACAGAAGTGACCTGCTGGCTGATTATACTCCTGGAAAGCTCTATCTGATGGGCGCTGATTACGATGCTGAAAAAGGTAATTATGTCACGGCTCTTTATAGATTCTACAAATATCTCCTTATGGAGAAGCCAACTTCTGATTATCTGGTGAAATATGGCGATATTGCTGTAAGACAGAATAACCGGTATATGCTTTCTGTCATCAATTCTATGCTGCCTGACGGCAAAAAGAAGAATGAGTACAGAGAGGTGCTTTCCACTGTTGATACACCTGCCAAAATGATGGACGGCACAGTTACTGTATGGGTGAACCGTGGTACAAAGCTCCAGTCTGGGTATGGAGTGCCCGACAGAACGCTGGGCAGCGGATTTTTCATTGATAAACGTGGTTATATCATTACGAACTACCATGTGATAGAGAGTGAGGTTAATCCTGAGTATGAGGGATTTTCCAAACTTTTCATAAGGCTGGATGATACGGTGGGAACCAAAGTTCCTGCAAAAGTTGTAGGATATGATCCGATTTTTGATGTGGCACTTCTCAAAACTGAGATCGAGCCTGATTATATATTCAGTTTCAGTCTTAACAATGATTATTCACCTGGCGACAGGATTTATGCCATAGGTTCTCCTGGTGGACTTGAGAATACTATAACAGCAGGTATCGTCTCTGCAGGAAAACGCCGTTTTCTGCAGCTGGGTGATGTTCTCCAGATGGATGTTCCTGTGAATCCAGGAAACAGCGGCGGTCCTCTTATCAATAATAATAATGAGGTGCTGGGTATAGTGTTTGCCGGAATGCTGAGATTTCAGGGTGTGAATTTTGCCATACCATCTCATTGGGTCATGGATCTTATGAGTGGCCTTTATAAAGAAGAGGGGCAGATATCACACTGCTGGATGGGACTTTCCATGTATGAAAAGAAAGACAGGCTGGAAGTGATCTATGCTATGCCTGGAGAGCCTGCAAATATGGCTGGCATGAAATCAGGTGACATACTGAAAAAAATCAATGGTATTGAGTGTCATACCATCTCACAGGTGCATAAGATCTTCAATTCTGTCCTTCCTGATACACTGCTCTCTGTGGAGTGGGAAAGGGATGGCAAGGTGTACAAGAATCTGATCGCCACAAAGAAACGTCCTCAGAAAGCTTTTGATATTGCCATGAAGAAGGATAGCAAGAAGAATGTTATGCTGCCTCTTTTCGGAATGGAGGTTGAGAGTACAGGAAATTATATCTTCAGTGAGGGATATGTGATAACAAAAGTTTATCCGGGACTTCCTGCTGCGGAGGCTGACCTGTCCATCAATGATCCTTTTGCTCTGAAAGGCTGGAAATATGATCCTAAGAACAGATTTGTTGCCATGCAGATTTATGTGAAAAAGAAAAAGGCCGGTTTTATGGAATCAGTGCTGCAGCTGGTAGCTTATCTTGATGATAATAATCTGATATAAAGAAGAAAGAATGGAAAGAAAAAATAAAAATATACGTAACTTTTGTATTATTGCTCATATCGACCATGGAAAGTCTACACTGGCTGACAGATTCATAGAAAAGGCAGCTCTTGTGGACAGCCGTACTGCCAAGAATCAGATCCTGGATTCCATGGATATAGAGCGTGAGAGGGGAATAACGATCAAATCACAGGCTGTGACTCTGAATTATACAGCCAAAGATGGTCAGGAATATGTACTGAACCTGGTTGATACTCCGGGTCATGTGGACTTCTCCTATGAGGTCTCCAGAGCTATATCCTCATGTGAGGGTGCACTGCTGCTGATAGACGCGACACAGGGTGTTGAGGCTCAGACTCTGGCCAATATGTACATGGCTATTGATCATGACCTTGAGATAATCCCTGTAATAAACAAGATCGACCTGCCAAGTGCTGATATTGAGGGCGTTAAATATCAGATCGACCATGACCTGGGACTGGATTCCGATATGGCTGTGCTTGTCTCTGCTAAGACCGGTCAGGGTGTCGACGAGCTTTTTGAGGCTATAATCAACTACATACCTGCTCCTGAGCCTGCCAAGGATGACAAGCTCCGTGCTCTCATATTTGATTCCCATTATGACCCATACCGCGGTGTAATTGTGAATATCCGTGTGTTCTCTGGAAAGATAAAGGAAGGTCAGAACATAAAGTTCATGATTTCCGGCGGTTCCTACAAGGTTGAGGAGACTGGTGTCTTCAAGATAAAGCTGGAGAAGAATGATGGCCTTGCTGAAGGTGATGTAGGTTACATTAATGCCGGAATAAAGAATATATCTGATGTGCGTATCGGAGATACCATCACCGATGCTGAAGATCCTGCTCCTGATGCTCTGGAAGGATTCAAGGAAGTGAAGCCTGTAGTTTTCTCGTCGATCTATCCTGTGGATTCCAATGATTATGAGGAACTGCTGGCTGCCATTGAAAAACTGAAGCTGAATGACGCATCCCTGATCTATGAGAAAGATTCATCATCAGCGCTTGGCTTTGGATTCAGATGCGGATTCCTTGGACTGCTCCATCTGGAGGTCATCCAGGAACGTCTGGAACGTGAATTTGATCTTTCTATAGTATTCACATCTCCGTCAGTCCAGTACAATGTTTATCTTAAAAATGGTGAGAAGATCTCCATTAACAACCCTCTGGATTTCCCTGATCCTGTCAGCGTTGAGTCTGCGGAGGAGCCATATATTTCTGCCTCCATCATAACTCCTACTGAGTATTATGGTGCCATCATGACTCTGTGTATGGAGAAGCGCGGTGTCCAGACTGCCATGAACTATCTGGATCAGAAACGTGTTGAGGTGGTGTATGAGATGCCTCTTGCCGAGGTGCTTTTCGAGTTCTATGACAGACTGAAGTCCATCAGCCGCGGATATGCCTCCTTTGATTATGAAATAATCGGATTCAGGCCTACCAACCTGGTCAAGCTGGATATCCTGGTGAACGGTGATCCTGTGGATGCTCTCTCAATGCTGGTTTTCAAGGACAGTGCTGTGGAGAAGGCCAGGAATGTGTGCAAGAAACTGTGTGATGAAATTCCACGCCATCAGTTCAAGATTCCTATTCAGGGTGCCATAGGCAATACGATCATAGCCAGGGAAACTATCAGTGCATACAGAAAGGATGTTACTGCAAAGTGTTATGGCGGTGATATATCCAGAAAACGCAAGCTCCTGGAGAAACAGAAAGAGGGTAAGAAGCGCATGAAGGTCATCGGCAATGTTGAGCTGCCACAGAGTGCATTCCTTGCTGTTCTGAAGACAGAAGAAGAATAAAATAATTCTGACTTGTTATGCCGTAATTTTAGGGGCTGAATATGCCCCGTTCACTATCTTCTGTTATTTTACTGGTTTGAATATTTTACAGTCTCAGTGCTTTTGTATTCCAGGCTGATATTGGCCATAGCCAGCATCTGCTCTGATTCCTCAGCTACATGATACCGCTGTTGGCATACCACCCGTTTTATACCGCAGTTGATTATCAGCATTGTGCAGGTGCGGCATGGTGTCATGCGGCAGTACAGGGTGGCTCCTTCGATTGAGATACCCCGTTTTGCCGCCTGACATATTGCATTCTGTTCCGCATGAACAGTTCTGACACAATGCTGTGTGATATGTCCGTCCTCATGGATCATCTGTTTCATCTGATGTCCCACTTCATCGCAGTGTGGCAGTCCTGCCGGAGAACCGACATATCCTGTAACCAGGATCTGGTTATCTTTTGCGATGACACAGCCGCTTTTGCCGCGGTCGCAGGTGGCACGTTTGGATATGGCATCCATGACTTCCAGAAAGTAATCATCCCATGACGGGCGGACATTGTTGCTCATGCTGACATCCTCTTATTTGATTCCCTGCATGATGAGCTTTTTGATTTTTTCATCTTTCTTTGCCAGATTGTGTGTTGCCTCAATGAATCTGATAGTTCCGGTGGAACCTCTGAGAATGATAGTTGCTGTGCTGGCAATGTCATTTCCGTAGAATCTGACACCTTTGAGAAGCTCACCATCTGTGACGCCTGTTGCTGCAAACATAACATCATTTGTCTTTACCAGGTCATCAATAGTAAGAAGTCTCAGCGGATTTCCGCCAAGCATCTTTGCTGCTCTTTCTTTTTCTGCATCATTGTTAGGTGCCAGTCTTCCCTGGAACTCACCGCCCATAGCTTTCAGGGCTGCTGCTGCCAGAACTCCCTCTGGTGCTCCGCCGATACCGATCATCATATCAATACCGCTGTTAGGGAAGCCTGCTGCTACTGCAGGTGCCACATCACCGTCTGTGATCAGCTTGATTCTTGCTCCCAGGTCTCTTGCCTCCTTGATGATGCCCTTGTGTCTCTCTCTGTCCAGCACTACGATGGTTACTTCACTGATCTTCTTGTCCAGTGCCTCTGCAGCTGCCCTGATGTTGTCTGATACAGATGCATCAAGACTGATCTTGCCTTTGCATTTAGGACCTGCTGCAATCTTATCCATATACATGTCAGGTGCATGGAGGAGGCATCCCTTAGGTGCCATTGCCAGAGTTGTGATTGCTCCAGGCATACCTTTTGCAACCAGGTTTGTACCTTCGAGAGGATCCACAGCAATATCTACCTCGTAGTCATCTGTGTCCCATTTTCCTACTTTCTCACCGATGTAGAGCATAGGAGCCTCGTCCATCTCTCCCTCACCGATCACAACAGTACCGGCAACATGAACAGTGTCGAACATTGCTCTCATGGCTTCTGTCGCAGCACCGTCTGCAGCGATCTTATCGCCTTTGCCCCACCATCTTGCACATGCAAGAGCTGCCTCTTCTGTGATTCTTGCTA
>JAKSTW010000035.1 GCA_024402405.1 Spirochaetia bacterium
GAGTACAAAATTATGTTAAAGGTAGGATTTGTAGGCTATCGCGGCATGGTTGGTTCCGTGCTGATGCAGCGTATGGTCGAAGAGGGTGATTTCGCCGGCTTCGAAAAGTTGTTTTTTTCTTCTTCTCAGGCAGGAAAATGTGACAGATATGCAGGCGGAGATACGGGAATCCTGGAAGATGCTTTTAATATTGATAAACTTAAACAGATGGATATTATCGTTACGTGCCAGGGAGGCAGCTACACGGAGAAAGTTTATCCTGAGCTGATGGCTGCCGGCTGGAAAGGGTACTGGATCGATGCGGCATCCAGCCTGAGAATGAGGGATGACAGTATCATCGTACTTGACCCTGTGAACAGAAATGTCATCGACAATGGTCTGAAGAATGGCATCAAGACTTTCGTAGGCGGTAACTGTACTGTCAGCCTGATGCTGATGGCTATCGGAGCTCTTTTCAAGAACAATGCAGTTGAGTGGCTGACAAGCATGACATATCAGGCTTCTTCCGGCGCAGGTGCCAAGAACATGAAGGAGCTTCTGGCTCAGATGAACTATCTGGGACAGGCTGCGGGCAAGGCAGTGTATGATCCTGCTTCCGCTATCCTTGATGTGGACAGAGCTGTTACAGCAGCCATGAGATCTGAGGGAATGCCTGTGGAGAACTTCAAGGTTCCTCTGGCAGGAAGTGTGATTCCTTGGATCGACAAGAAGCTGGAGAACGGACAGTCAAGGGAGGAATGGAAGGGTGTGGCTGAGACCAACAAGATCCTTCAGACCTCGAAGCAGATCCCTATTGACGGTATCTGTGTCAGGATCGGTTCCATGAGATGCCACAGCCAGGCTATCACTGTGAAGCTGACAAAAAATATTCCTATTGATGAGATCTACGGAATGCTGGAAGGCTCCAATGACTGGGTCAAGGTTATTCCAAACGAGATCGAGGACAGCATAAAATATCTGACACCTGCTGCGGTTTCCGGAACTCTTACAGTTCCTGTGGGAAGAATCAGAAAAATGAATCTGGGACCTGAATATCTGACACTTTTCACTGTAGGTGACCAGCTCCTGTGGGGTGCTGCAGAGCCTATCAGAAGAATGCTGAAGATCGCCCTGGAGTATCTGGGCTGATTTTGTATCTATGAAGGCTAGGGAGACACTTGGAAGCAGACTTGGTTTCCTGCTTGTTTCTGCCGGATGTGCCATAGGTCTCGGAAATATCTGGAGATTCCCGTTTATTGCAGGTATGTATGGCGGGGGGATCTTTGTCCTTATTTATCTTCTGTTCCTGGTCATTCTGGGATGGCCTGCCATGGTCATGGAATTTGCCATAGGAAGGGGATCCGGAAAAAGTCTGGCATGTGCTATTCATAAACTTGAGCCGGCAGGGACAAAATGGCACTGGTACAGTAAATTCGGAATAGCAGGAAATTACCTGCTCATGATGTTCTATACTGTCATAGCCGGATGGATCTTCTATTATTTCTATGCAGCTGTCACCGGAAAACTTACAGGGTTGTCTGCTGCTGAAGTGGAGACATTTTTTACAGATACTATATCAGATCCTGTACTGCAGATAGGGTGGATGGCGGCTGTTGTGATCCTTGGATTCCTTATCTGCCGTATAGGGCTCCGGAGAGGAGTGGAGCGCATCACCAATTTCATGATGTCAGGGATGTTCATAATCATGATGATCCTTGCTGTGAAGGCTGTCTCTCTTCCAGGTGCCGCTGCTGGTGTCAAGTTTTATCTGCTGCCTGATATCAGCCGCATGGCAGAAAATGGAATATGGAATACCATATATGCTGCCATGGGACAGGCTTTTTTTACCCTTTCTTTGGGTATCGGCGCCATGATGGTGTTCGGAAGTTATATAGACAGATCAAGAAGTCTTGCAGGTGAGAGTATGAATATCATGGTGCTGGATACCATGGTTGCTCTGATAGCAGGTCTTATCATAATACCGTCTTCCATGGCATTCGGTGTGAATCCTGGTGCGGGACCAAGTCTTATTTTCATCACCCTGCCTAATGTCTTTAACCATATGATCTTCAGCAGGTTCTGGATCTCTGTTTTCTTCCTGTTCATGTGCTGTGCCGCATTCACCACTGTTGTGGCTGTCTTTGAGAATATTGTGGCATTTATGGTCGACTGCGGATTTTCCAGGAAGAATGCTGCGGTCGTAAATATCATTCTTATCATACTTCTTTCTGTTCCGTGTGCCCTTGGATTCAATGTGTGGTCTGGTTTCCAGCCTCTCGGATCTGGAACAAATGTACTGGATCTGGAGGATTTCATTGTCAGTAATAATCTTCTTCCGCTGGGATCACTCATATTTGTCATGTTCTGCTGTTCCAGAAAAGGCTGGGGGATGGATGATTTCTTTGCAGAGGCAGATGCAGGAAGCGGAATCAAGTTTCCGAAAAACAGGTTCATCAGGATCTATCTGAAATATATTTTTCCATGCATTATGCTTACAGTCTTTATAGGCGGATATATAGAAAAAATTTCTGCCATGCTCAGGTAGGTTGACTTTAAGACCAAGTTGTGTTATTCCTTTTAAAAATGCGTTGAAGAAATTCAGTAGGATACTGTTAGCTTCCTCAGAGAGCTGCCGGCAGGTGCGAGGCAGTGAAGGTCAGTACTCCGAATTACCTTTCTGAGCAGCCCTCTGAACCCATTCCCAAATGATCAGTAGGAGGCGCCGGGTACGCCCGTTATCGCGTTAAGGTATGTTTGTACCTGATGAGGTTCTTCCTGTGAGGGGAGGACAAACAGAGGTGGTACCGCGGGAACTCTCGCCCTCTGTGTTTTCTTTTTGTAAACACCGGGTATTATTTTTTAAGGAATAATCGATGATCATCACTGAATTGCTGGAAAAGAATTCCAGACTTTACGGGACAAAAGTGGCTTTGGTGGAGATAAATCCATCTGAGAACAGAGATATGGCTGTGACATGGCGTGAGTCAAGTCTGGTGGAGGGGAATGCTGATGCCCCATACCGCAGGGAGATGACATGGCGTGGTTTTGAGGGACGGGCAAACCGTTTTGCAAATCTGCTGCTGAGCCGCGGAATAAAGCGCGGCACAAAAGTTGGAATGCTGATGATGAACTGTCTTGAGTTCCTTCCTGTATATTTCGGTATTCTCAAGGCAGGCTGCATTGTGGTGCCTATGAATTACCGGTATTCCAGTGATGAGATAAAATACTGCCTGGAGCTGGCAGATGTGGAGGTTCTGGTTTTCGGACCTGAATTCAAGGAACGTATGGATGCCATTGCTGACAGTATTCCTAATGTGAAGACACTGTTCTTTGCCGGCAGCGGTGCTCCTGACTATGCTGAGGATTTCTTCAGGCTGGTTTATTTCTGTTCTCCTGCGGCTCCTCCGGTGGAGCTTACAGAGGATGATTATGCCGCCATATACTTTTCATCCGGTACTACAGGATTTCCTAAGGCGATCCTCCATAAGCACCGCTCTCTGATAAGTGCGGCTATGGTGGAGCAGAACCATCATAAACAGACTTTTGATGATGTTTTCCTGTGCATTCCTCCGCTGTATCATACTGGAGCCAAGATGCACTGGTTCGGCAGCCTTATGACTGGCGGCAAGGCAGTTCTGCTCCGCGGTGTGAAACCTGAATGGATCCTCAGGGCTGTGACAGAAGAGAAGTGTACTATTGTATGGCTGCTGGTTCCATGGGCTCAGGATATCCTGGATGCCATTGATTCTGGCAGGATAAAGCTGGATGATTATCTGCTGGATCAGTGGAGACTCATGCATATCGGTGCCCAGCCTGTTCCTTCCAGTCTTATACAGAGATGGAAGAAGATGTTCCCTCATCACGATTATGACACCAACTATGGACTTTCAGAGTCTATCGGACCTGGATGTGTGCATTTGGGAATAGAGAATACCCATAAGGTCGGAGCTATCGGAAAGGCCGGATATATGTGGGAGACCAGGATCGTCGATGATAAGCGCAATGATGTCAGACCTGGCGATGTGGGTGAGCTGGCTGTGAAGGGTCCTGGAGTGATGGAATGTTACTACAAGAATCCGAAGGCTACAGCCGAGGTTCTGGCTGATGGATGGCTTTTCACCGGTGATATGGCCAAGATGGATGAGGATGGCTTCATCTACCTGGTTGACAGAAAGAAGGATGTCATCATAACCGGCGGTGAGAATCTCTATCCTGTGGAGATCGAGAATTTTCTCCGCAAGCATGACAAGATAAAGGATGTTGCTGTGATCGGTCTTCCTGACAGCAGACTGGGTGAGATAGCAGGTGCAATCATAGAGATAAAGGATGGAATGACCTGCACGGAAGATGAGATCAATAAGTTTGCTGAAGGTATGCCGAGATATAAGAGGCCTAGAAAAATTATTTTTGCCAAGGTTCCTAGAAATCCTACAGGAAAGATCGAGAAGCCGCTGCTGCGCAAACGCTACTGTTCAGAGAATCTGATAGCTGAAGAGATAAATCACTGATAATACGGTGCATCATCAAAATGGTGCACCATTTTTTTTGTCACCTTTTCCAGAATGTAGGTGTGAACAGGATCATTATTGTATAGAGCTCAAGCCTTCCGGTCAGCATGATGAAGCATAGGAACCATTTGATATAGCCCTGAAAGAATCCGAAACTGTTCACAGGACCTATTCCTCCGAAACCCGGTCCTACATTGCCAACTGTTGATATGGCTGTGGATATGCATGTGACCAGATCGTGTCCCCCGGTGGAGACAAACATTGCTGTGATCACAAGCAGGATGAAATACAGAGTGAAGAATCCATAGATATTCGGTACCAGATCCTTTCCTATCAGTCCGCCGTCTTTCTTTATTGAGTAGACAGCGTTGGGACGCATCATTTTCTTCAGCTGTATGAAGCTATGCTTCCAGATCACGACATGTCTTATGACCTTGATGTTGCCGCTGGTGGAGCCTGAGCATCCTCCGCAGAACATCAGCAGCAGAAGGATCAGATTGGTAAAGGCTGGCCATGGTATGTAATTGGCGCTGTAGAATCCTGTGGTGGTCATTATGGCTATGCTCTGAAAGCTGGCATAGCGAAGGGCTGTCAGGAACGGATATATGTTCTGCCGGAACAATGATGCTGTCATCATCAGTGTGGAGATGATGAATATGGCAGTATATACCTTCAGCTCGGTGTTCCTTCTGATGATGCCGAAGTTTCTCATGGCCAGACTGAAATAGAGTACAAAGTTGATGCCGCTGAGGAACATGAATACGGTGACCACGATCTCAACGCATGGAGACGCATAAGCCGCTATGCTGGCATTTCGCACTGAAAAGCCACCGGTAGCCACTGTGGACATTGTTGTGGTCAGTGCATCAAACAGTGAGAGCTTGCACAGAAGAAGGCATATAGTCTCACAGATCGTCAGTGACATATATATAAGCCACAGGATTTTGGCTGTTCCTGTGATTTTCGGCATTATTTTCTGCACTGTAGGGCCTGTAGTCTCTGCCTTTATCATCCTCATGCTTCCTATACCGAGAAGAGGGAATACAGCCACTGCCAGAACGATGATCCCCAGTCCTCCCAGATAGTGAGTCATGTTCCGCCAGAACAGAAGGGATTTGGGAAGTGACTCAATGTCTGTCAGAATTGATGCTCCTGTGGTGGTGAATCCGGACATGGTCTCGAAGAATGCGTCAGTATATGATGGTATGGCTCCTGAGATATAGAAAGGAATGGCACCCACTGCTGTGGCACAGAACCAGATGCTTGCCACTGTGAAGAAACCGTCTTTGGCAGACAGACTCTTGCTTTTCAGATTCCTGCATGACAGAAACATCAGGAGAGCCAGCAGTATGGTTGAGATCTCCGGAATGAGAAATGCAGGAATCATGTTGTTCTCATGATAATACAATGCCCACAGGATGGAAGGTGACTGTGCTCCTGATACGATCATCAGAAGAACTGACACTACTTTAAGTATAAGTCTGATATTCATACTGCCTCAGTCCGTAAACATATTCTGGACTTTCTCTATATTGTCTTTCTTGACCAGCAGAATTATGTTGTCCAGTTTTTTTATCTGATAATTTCCGTTAGGGAGAATATCTTTGTCTCTGCTCCGCACTGCCAGCAGCAGGGTCTCCGGAGGGAAATTCAGATCCTTGATATACATACCTGCGGACATGCTGGTCTCTGTCACCTGGAGCTGGATTACCTCTATGTCGCTTTCAGGTATGGAATGGGAACTCTTGATGGTGCTCCGTCTCATGAATCCCAGTATACCCTGGAGCGTACTGGAGTTGATACTGACCGGAACATCGATGCCCAGATTGGATGCCACTCTGAGATAGCTGTCCTTGTTCACCAGTGCCAGGGATTTTTTGATTCCCAGTGACTTGGCATATACTGCTGTGACCATGTTCAGCTCCTGATTGGCTGTGGAGGCGATTATCAGATCTGAATCTGTGAGTCCCTCATCCTCCAGCACATTGTCATCAGATATATCCTCATTGAGGATAAGTGCATCCGGGAATTTCTCAGCCAGAACCTTGCACACACTGTAGTCCCTGTCAATTATGGTTATATTCTGCTGGATTATTTTCTTTGAGAGGAAATTCCAGAAGAATTTTTTATTCCTGTTTTTATGGGAGATGCCTTTGTTGTAAAAGTGTTCGCACACATAGGAAGATATGTCGTTTCCTCCGACTATCACCAGTTTGTTGAGGTTTATCTTGGTCTTTCCCATCATATTCATAACGATGGAGAGTGCCTCTTCTGTTCCGAGAATATAACAGGTGTCTCCCGGATTGATGACTGTGTCGCCGCGGGGTATGATGTATTTGCCGTCACGCATGATAAGTGCCAGCAGGATAGGTTCGTTGACGACATTTTTCAGTTCCTTCAGCTGTCTGCCTGCAAAGATGCACTCAGCAGTTATCTGCAGATTTCTTATCTGGAATGTTGTATTCTCAAAAAGGATGATGTCTCCTGTGGCTCCGTGCTCAACCTTGTCGATGATGGCCTTGGCTGCCTCCAGCTCAGGATTCACTATGTAATCGATTCCCAAAAAGGACTGATCCAGCAATGTTTTGTGTGAAAAATTTATTTTGCGGACCTGTGCTATGGTGTTCTTTATATGGAATTCCCTGTCCACAAGACCGCAGATGATCAGGTTTCGCTCGTCAGATCCTGTCAGGCTTATGAAATATTCAGCCTTATCCACACCGGCTGAACGCAGATTGTCAATGTCCAGACCGTCCTTGTTGACAACCATACAGTCCAGAGCATTGGATGCTGCCGCTGCTTTCTCCTGGTCTTTTTCAAATATGATGACATCATAGTTTTCTTCTATGAGAGTCTTGGCAAGACGGATAGCCACCTTGTCAGCACCTAAAATTGCTATAGTCATGGTGAAATTTTACAACAAATATGTTCAGTAGTCAAATAGAAGAAAAATGCATCAGGAATGTTTTGGCTGTGCATATCCTGAAGGATGCAGTCCCAGCAGTACCGGAATATATTTCCTGATCAGAATTATGCCGATGACCGTGTAGAGAAGCGTGATCAAGCTTCCGGTAATTGAAGTTATGATTGACGCTTCATCCATTCCGATTTTGATCAATGCCGGCACAATGACTTCCGGCAGAAGCGGTTTGTGGAGAACTAGAATTCCCAGTGTGTTTCTGCCGATCCAGATGATTCCGTTATACCACTTAGGTTTTGATTTTTCATTGAATGGCTTTGCGATCAGCATTGAAAAGCTGATAAGTACGGCCGATCCGGTAAGTGCAAGATAGAAGAACCAGAAAAGATTTCCTAATTTCAGTTTTAGAAGCATCATCAGTTCAAGGTCGTCTCCCTTGTACAGAATTCCGGATGCAAAAAGTGCCATGGAAATCGCAAAGAAAAAGAGATGAAACAATATGCCCTTTCTGAAGAATGCCTTTAATAATGGTTTTGATGCGTATCCCAAAAGCAAAAAGCCCAATGCAACCAATGAGACATCCAGCTGCCATGGATATCCTGTTTTCAGATTCGGGAGGAGGATTCCGATGGTAAATGGAATAGGAGAGAACAGTGCTGCAAATAAATGACTGTCTATCTTCACCTTTCTGGCAATTGATAAAACGCCCTCCATCTCAATTCGTACTACAAATAAACAGACCAGATACCACAGTGCCAGGACACTGCCTGAGTCATTGATAGTTTTCCAGGATCCATAGATGATCTGGACAACTCCGGTATAACTGAATTTAGAATAAAGGATTGCCCAAAAGAAATAAGGAATTATAAGCGCATAAGCATTTTTCTTTAAGAATTCTTTCCAATCTTCCTTTGAGTATCCTTTGGGATGGAACTCTGAAACTATTCCTGAAATCATGAAAAACAACGGCATATGAAAGGAATATATGATCCTTCTGTATAAAAACATTGTATCTGGTGAACCTGTGTGACCCATCATAACTAAAAAAATGGCGAATGCTTTTGCAATGTCCAGATAATCAATTCTTTCTTTTTTGATATTCATCTTTTTGCCCCTATATCTGATGATTATAAAACTATGGGATCCAACGGTCAAATGAATATTTATGCTGCTGTAACTGCTGAAATTGACGGCTGTTTCTTATTGATTTTTGATTATGTTAAAATTATATTAATATAATTTTAAAAGTGTCAGATGATCTGTGTAGGAGTTCATTATGATTCAACACAAAGAACTGGATCCAAAAGGGAATCTCAGACCATTTGCCCTGCTGCTGAGCGGAGGTGCGCTTTTCTCGATGCACTTCGGAGCATCCAGCATGGTATGGCCGATGAACTGGGGTAAGGAAAGCGGCACATCTCTGTTCCTGGCATTTGGCGGTGCATTCATTACATCATTGCTTCTGGTAGTCGTGGGTTACATTGCATTGGCAAGGTTCAACGGTACTTACGGAAACATGGCCAAAAGTGTGGCAGGCAGGAGGTTCGGTACATTTTTCACAAGCCTTACGATTCTTGTCATCGGTCCATTCTATGTTATACCGCGTATGAGTGCGGCTGCATGGGATTCCATCACACAGGTGTTCAGCCTGACCATAGATACAAAGATACCGATCGTGCTGTTCACTGTTGTATTTTATGCTGTGACTTATTTTTTCCTGATCAGCCCTGGAAAAGCCATGGACAGGATCTCAAAGCTCCTGTTTCCGATTCTTATCATCATTGTTGCTGCGATCATCGGCAGAGGACTTATCAGCCCGCTTGGAGAAATGACTTCAAAGACCTACAGTATTTCTCCTTTCGCTTATGGTTTTACAAACGGATATGCTACTGCTGAAGTTCTCTGTGCCCTAATTTTCGGTTCCGTGATCTTTAACAGTCTGAGAAGCAAAGGCATTGCTGAAAATAAACTGACATCGAATATGATCCGCGTTGGTATCTGCGGTGTAGGCATACTTATGGTCACACACTTCTGTCATATGGTCATCGGTGCCACATCAGCACAGATTTTTCCTGATCTTTCCTACACGATGCTTTATACGGCTGTCACTACGGAGTTGTACGGCAGGCTCGGCGGAGTATTCTTCTGCGGCGTGCTGATCATGGCTGCACTCACAACTGCAATAGGTATGACTTCAGGCAGGGCGGAAGTGTTCGTTGATAGCTCAGGGAACAGACTCAAGTACAGCAAGATATCATTGACGATCGTTTTGCTCAGCATAGTATTCGGTTCATTGGGACTTGCAGATATTCTGACATATCTTGGACCTGTTCTGGATGGCATATATCCGGCAGTCATAGTCCTGGTGATGTATTTTGCGGCAGTTAAGGACTGGAATGATCCTCTGACGCTTGCTGCTGCAAAGTGGGCGTTCTTCTGTGCATTTATTATGGGTATGATCGATATGCTTTGGAAGTATTTCGTGATATTTGATATTTTCAGAGATATATGCGGCGTATATGAAAAGATTCCGCTTGCTGAAAGTTCTCTGGTCTGGATGCCGCTTACGCTTCTTGTATTCCTTATCCGCCTGCTGTCCGGGAAAAAGAAAGCTGCATGATTGTTTTTTATGCAGCAATTGCGTTTGCATTTACACGGTCAATAACTTTTCTGATACCCATCCATACTGACAGATCTGTGAAAATTTCAACAATGCTTCCTCTGTCACTGAATGGGGATTCCTGAAGGACTGACAGATCTTTCAGCAAGCCATTATGCACAATATATTCGATGATCTGATTTACAAAATAAATCTGTCTGCTGTCCAGATTGACATTGCTCAGATATTCTGCAAATGCCTCTTTTGCTGCACCCATATCAAGTCCGACAATTTCCCGCACTAGTTCTCCGATCGGTTTATGCTGATATTGTAATTCATAATCTTCTTTTGTTCCCAATTCATGCCAGAGAATTTTCTCAAGTTCAGGCATATCAGAAGCCTTCAGTGGGATATTAGATTTTAACTTGGCAAAAACACCTTCGGACTGGTGCTGTCTGATATAATATTCAACTTTTGCCTTGTAGTTAGCAAGATATGAATTATCGAATTCTGATTCATGAACTTCTGTTGTCAGAATATCATCTGTGAAATTTGTATAATAGATGCGATTCTGCACAGGAATGTATTTTATAAGTGTTCTGAGATTCTCACGTATATATTCAAATTCATTGATCCCGGCATTTTCCATATAGTCGGAATGAAGAATTTTATTGATAAGATCACTTTGTGCCATGATTTCCGGGATATTTGCCACATTTGCAATAGCATTTACTTTCTTGAATAAATCATGGTATGCCTTGGAATGTTTTTTCCCTGCAAGATATGCCAGCTCTATACTGAATAGCAGAGCATCAAAACGTACAGCACTGGCATCATCATTATCTGGCGTTACCAGAGGTGAGATTTCCTGTGCCATAGTGAGTGTGTCCTCGTAGGTTAAAGAATTATAATTATCAGGGTTTGAATAGAGATCAACATATTTTATGTGCTGTTTTACTGCAAAATTATCACGGTTTAGTTGTCTTACCTTATCAACTAATTCATTCACCAGATTTTCTCTGAAAACTTTGAGCTCCTGCGTCTGATAACTGATATCCTGAAGTTTATATATAATTTGTGATTTCAGATTGAAGATAGCTTCCTGCAATGCTACAGAATCAGAACTTTTGCTTTTACCTCCGATTCTGAAAAATTCGAAATTACCACAGAAATCAAAGATGTAGAATTTTTCCTTATCATGACCATCAAGAAGCCCTTTGCAAAGTCTGGTTCCTCTGCCTATCATCTGCCAGAATTTAGATTTGCTCAGAATTTTCTTGAAAAATACAAGATTGAGGATTTCAGGAATATCTATTCCTGTATCAAGCATATCCACTGAAATGGCAATCTGAGGTTCTTTGTCAGGGACAGAGAATTCATCTATGGCATTCTGGGCATAAGTCATATAGTTGTCGATAACTTTCGCATAATTTGGCAGGTGAGGGTACTCTTTGTTGAATACCTCAAGTATTTTTTCTGCGTGTTTATGATTCTTGGCAAAGATAACGGTTTTTCCCATTTTTTCACCATAATTGATTTTCAATCCCTTGGTCATGAGAATATCCAGAACACGTCTGATGGTATCTTCATTGAAAAGCCATGAATTAAGGGCGGATGATGCTATATTTTCAGGAATTTCTCCATTCTCATCTGCAAAAGTCTTCTCGAATTCCTCTTTTTCTTCGTCCGAAAGATCATCATAATTTATTCCTTCCTGGATAAATTTAAGAGTTGTCTCTATAGAGAGGAAATCCACCAGAAATCCATCTTGCACAGCCTGGGCAAGGTCATAACCGTAAGTTGGTATACCAGCCTCAAGTTCAAAAATCTCATAAGTGTTTTTGTCTATCTCATCTTTAGGTGTGGCTGTCAGACCTACCAGAGGAGCATCAAAATAATTGAAGATATCTTTATATTTGTTGTATACAGAACGGTGAGCCTCATCACATATTACCAAATCGAAATGCCCAGATGTGAAAAGTTTTCCATTTTCATCGCAGGCTGAATCAATCACATTGTACATAGTCTGATATGTGGAGAATACACAATGTGCGGTGTAATTGTCTTTTTCCTCCACCAGATTTGTAACAGACAGATCTGGCAGCAAATTAATGAAACTGCGCTTTGCCTGTGTAACCAGGGAATTTCTATCTGCCAGGAACAGGATGTTCTTTACCCAACCATGCTGCAGAAAGATATCGCATAATTCGATGATTGTCCTTGTCTTTCCTGAACCTGTGGCCATGACAAGCAGTGCTTTCCTGCGGTTTTTTCTGTCAAATGCCTCACATACAGCCTTGATTGCGGCCTCCTGGTAATATCTTCCGGCTATATTTCTGTCAACCATTACATTTTTCAGTGTAGTGCGCATTGTATGAAGGTTGAACAGCTTTTCCAGATCGCGTTTGGAATAAATTGTAGAACATCTCCGCTCAGGATATTGGTTGTCAATAATTCTTGTCTCAAAACCATTGGTGAGGAATACAACTGGTCTGCGATGATATTTTCTTTCAAGTATATCTGCATATAGCTTAGCCTGCTGCCGTCCTTTGGAGACATCCACACAGGTGCGTTTGGCCTCAATTACAGCCAGCGGTCTGCTGTCTGAACCATAAAGCACATAATCTGCAAAACCTACTCCTGCCGCATTTGGCATTCCATCCAGCTGAACTTCGTCAATCCAGTCCTGTCCCTGAATCCAGCCCAGCTCCTGCAATACAGTGTCTATGTAAATTTTTCTGGTTTTGTATTCTGTCAGTTCCAGAGGTTTAGGGACATAGGTCTGTTCCTGCTGCTTTCTTAATGCCGTAAGCTCAGATTTAAGGGCTGCATTCTCAGCATAAAGCTCAGAGAGTTTTATATTGTCTGTTTTGGGTTTGGGTATTACTTTTACAATGGCTTTTGCTGTCAGAAGTGAGGCATCAAATTTCCTGCCAGTATAGTCTGGCGTATAGCAATAAGCCAGAAAATCAATGAAAATGAAGAGATTCTCAAGACATAAGGCAGCCTGTTCCTTTGATATCTTTTTTCCTGAATGTGCTGCTATATTGCCAGTTCTGCGTATGAGTTCAAGACGCTGGAGCAGGGAATAGTCCACTATATCGCGGAACTCTTCTGTTGTGAGCAGTGTAGCCAGGGAATCCTGAAAAGGCATGACCAGTGCACTGTCGATGGAATACATCCACTTGACTGCAAATTCCAGTGCTCTGCGACAGTTGATCACAGAAGAACCAGGATCTATCCTATATATTTTCTCTGCAGCAACAGCCACGTCTGCAAAAGCTGAGAAACTTGGAATGTCTAGCAGAAAGTCAAAGTTGGTCATATATATTTTTGTATTATAACATTACATAAGCTGGAAGTCAAAAGCAGTATTCAAGTAATGCATAAATTTTGATTTGTCGACTTGTTTGACAAATCTATAAAACTCTTTTTGCTTTTCAATCGGAGGCAGAATGATGCTTGATTTCAATATTCCGTCTTGTCCAATTGTGGTCATTGTAGCCGTTTTTGATTGGGCAATAATCTGCCTTCTGAAATAGTCTGTCGTTGACAATACTTGCATGAATTCTGGGACACATTTCTCTAAATCCAAGGGTAATCGTATTACATGACATTCAAACAAAATATTGTCATCAATATTCTCTGGCACAATGGATGCTTTTCCTATTCCTTCTGCAACAAGAGACGACCTGCAGAAAAGCATATCACCATATTTCACGCCATATTTCGCAATATCTGCGCTTGTTCCATTAGTTTTAGGCAAATCTTCAATGCCAGAATACATTCGATTTACGACATTAACTACTCCAAGTACCTGAATGTTGCCGTTATCACCGTAGTCATCTCTCTTTGCAAAAAAGCCATTTGACACTTTCCCATCAATTACCTCAGTGATATTTACAACAGGCCATCCATTAGGGTTATCACTTGGCTCACCAAAGAGTTCGACAAATCGTGCTTTGATGAGTTCGTCCAGTTTTTGAAGTTCATGCTGACGGAGATCACGAATAGCAACGACTCTATTCAACTGATCTACGATAGATAGTTGTTTATCCATCGACAAATCTGGAATCATCATTTTTCTCATAGTTGCCTGTGTTAACTTCTGGCGTGTAGCACCATTTACCAATCCATCGGTGTTGTAAAACATCAATGAATAGCACAGAAAATCCACATCAAGCCCTGCTTTCGGTTTTAAAACATGAGCATGATTGTTTACCCAGCACTTGCCGGATACCCGATAAGCAATAGGTCTTGTTTTAGAGCCGAAATTGCCGCCATCTTCAGCTAATAAAACGAGTTCATCGTCAAAGATATAATTTGCAACATGGTCTTGAATTCCATTTGCTCCGTAATAAGGATATGGACCTTCTTCTCTATCTGACGCTGTGATTGGTACTCGCATAGAATCAAGTATTTCACAGCAATCTTCTAGCAACATCATTTTCATCTCATTCATCCCTACAAACCCGAATTTATTCTTTTGGAAGCCATTTAATACAAACAGCT
>JAKSTW010000036.1 GCA_024402405.1 Spirochaetia bacterium
ATATCGTTCATCAGATAAGAGGTGACAAGTACAAGAAGCAGACAGCCCTGGATAATCTGTGGAAGGGACAGGGGTATATGACTCTGTCCTGTTCATGTGCCAGGGGTGCTAAGAAGGCATACAGCTCTTTTATTGAGGCTGAGAAGCTTTCCAGAACCAAGGGAATATTCATATCCGGACTTATCAAGTATGATTTCAGGCTTTCCGGAGATTGTCAGTATCTTTATCAGGGCGATAACTATAATGCATATCTCCAGAGAAAAGGAGCTTCCATATTTGAGTTTGACAGGGCAGTTCCTGCATGGAATTATGTGCCTCTTGGCGATGATTCATGTTCAATGGGATTGTTTGCAGATTATTTTACCGATTATGCCGATGATATAACATTTTCTTTTGCTGATTCTATGTTCGATGTTGTGGATTTCCAGCGTGATGATAAGAAAGTCAGGCTTTCTTTCCGCAGGAAGACAGCGGATTTCAATGTGATGATTCTCAAATCCTACCAGTTTCTCAATACAAAGATCGTTGTGGATTACGAGGTGGTGAACATGGGCGGAGAACCTCTTTCCCGGAGATTCATGTGCAATTTCAATTTCAACCTTTTCTGCATTGCCGATTCCGGTGAGCCTATGATAACTGATAATAATTTCCAGATCCTTGACAAGGGTAAGATCGTCTCCATTTTCTCAGATGCCGGGTGCACTTTTGTCCACAGAGCCGTGACTGATGAGATGGGTGAGTATGATTCAAGCAATGTGTCTCTGTTCTGGAATATACATGAGCTAAAAAAAGAAAAAAGCTGGATCAACAGAGTTGAATTTTCCTGCTGTTGGAATGTGATTTTTTTTCGTAACTGTGTTATTCTTTATTGTAATGATTTTAAATTCTTTATATTCTAAACAATGAGGTGTAATGTGGGAAATATGAAAAAAATCATTATCTGCGCACTTCTTATTGCTTTTGTAGCTGTATCTTTTGTTTCCGCTCTGGGTTCAAAAGAAGCTTCCGGCGAAAAAGTATGGATCGTTGCGACAGATACAGTATTCAGACCATTTGAATATACAAATGAGAAGAATGAGTTTGTAGGAATTGATGTGGATATCCTTGCTGCTATCGCAGAGGACCAGGGATTCAAGTACGATCTCCAGTCTCTTGGATGGGATGCAGGTGTGGCTGCCGTTCAGGTTGGTCAGGCTGATGCTCTTATCGCAGGTGCTACAATCAAGCAGGAAAGAATTGATGCTGGCTGGATTTTCTCTGATGGATATTATCTGGCTACACAGACTTTCGTAGTTGCAAAAGATAATGCTGATATCACAAAATTCAGTGATCTGAAAGGCAAGACTGTTGCAGTGAAGAACGGAACTGCAGGTGCTGACTTCGCAAACATCCTGAAGGACAAATATGGATACAAAGTAGTGGTATTTGAAGATTCTCCTACAATGTATCAGGATGTTCTCCTTGGAAACAGTGCTGCATGTGTGGAGGATACTCCTATCATGGCTTCCAACATCAAGGACGGCGGTCTTAAGCTGAGAATTCCAGCTGGTATGGAAAGTGCTGGTGCTCCTTATGGATTCGCTATCATGAACCCTGCAAATCAGGAACTTCTTGATATGTTCAATGCCGGACTCAAAAATATCCAGGCTAACGGAAAATATCAGGCCATTCTTGACAAATACCTGAAATAATTATTTTTATCGCCAGGGCTTATAAAGTCCTGGCTATTTTTTATCAAAAGGAGTACTGCGGATGATATCAATTCTACAGAACTATTCAGCAATGCTTATGAAGGCATTGGGTTATACTATGGTTCTCACATTTCTGGCACTGATTTTTGCCATGATAATAGGTCTTATTTTTGCCCTTATGAATGTGAGTCACAGCAAAATCTTAAATTTTATAGGTACTGTATATGTTGATGCTATCCGTGGTGTTCCTCTGATCGTACTTGCTTTCTTTATCTATTTCGGTGTTCCTCAGGCTTTCAAGATGATGGGGATAAACAATTTCAGACTGCCTGCTCTTCAGGCCGGTACCATAGCTCTTTCCATGAACTGCGGTGCTGAGATGGCTGAGATCTTCAGAGCCGGAATTGAGAGCATCGACAAAGGACAGATGGAAGCATGCCGCAGCCTTGGTCTGACATATGCCACCAGTATGAAATCTGTCATTCTTCCTCAGGCATTCAAAGTGATGATTCCTTCTATCATCAATCAGTTCATTATCACTCTGAAGGATACTTCCATTCTTTCAGTCATCGGATATCCTGAGCTTACAAACATGGGACGTACAATTGCCGGAAATACTTTCCTGAGTCTTCAGACCTGGGGTATTGTGGGAATCATGTATATGATCGTTATTATAACATTGAGCAAAGTCGCTAAAAGAATAGAGCGTAAGATCAAAATTGAGGACAGATGACCAAGGGGTATCAGATGAAAAGTGATAATGTAAAGATTCATGTTGAAAATTTAAAGAAGAGCTTTGGAAAACTGGAAGTTCTCAAAAATATAAATACTGATATCCATGAGGGTGAGGTTGTGGTTGTCATCGGACCTTCCGGCAGCGGAAAGTCCACATTCCTCAGATGTCTCAACAAGCTGGAGATTTCCAATGGCGGAGAGATCATCGTAGACGGCAATAACATAAATGACAAGGATGTGAACATAAACAAGGTGCGGGAGAATATCGGAATGGTGTTCCAGCACTTCAATCTTTTCCCTAATATGACAGTCCTGAAGAATATCATGCTGGCTCCGATAAAGACTGGCAAGCTGTCTCAGAGCGAGGCTCATGATACTGCACTGAGACTTCTGAAGAGAGTAGGACTGGCTGACAAAGCAGATGTTTATCCGCAGCAGCTTTCAGGTGGTCAGAAACAGCGTGTTGCCATAGCACGCGGACTGGCCATGAATCCGTCAATAATGCTGTTTGACGAGCCTACATCAGCGTTGGATCCGGAGATGGTAGGTGAGGTTCTTGCGGTAATGCAGGAGCTGGCTAAGGCTGGAATGACCATGGTCGTGGTTACTCATGAGATGGGATTTGCCAGAGAGGTTGCAGACCGAATTATTTTTATGGATGGTGGTTATATTGTGGAAGAGGGTACTCCTGATGAGGTTCTTAAGCATCCTAAGCAGGAACGTACTATCAGTTTCCTTAACAAAGTGCTTTGAGGCAGGGTGTTTGAATGAAGAGAATTATTACAATCAACCGTAAGTTTGGTGCTGCTGGTGGAAAGATCGGAAAAAAGGTGGCTGAACGACTTGGATTTTCTTATATTGACCATGAACTGGTGGTGAATGCTGCCATCAAGGCAAATCTTTCCTTGGAGCAGATCGCTGATCTGGATGAGAAGGTACCTCATGAGTTCGGTTTTGCTCAGAGTCTTTTCGGTGTGTATCGTACCACAACAGAAGACCGTTTTATGGAGGCTCAGAACAAAGTCATCCAGCAGTTCGGAAACAAGGGAAATTGTGTGATAGTCGGACGTAATGCCGATGCCATACTCAAGGAGTTTGATGACTCGCTCCATGTTTTTATTTATGGTGATGAGAACTGGCGTCTTGAATATGTGAAGCAGCTGTATCCTGAATTGTCTGGAAATAAACTGTTGGAGTTCTTTCATTCAGTGGACAAGGGAAGGGCCAAATACTGCAGCTATTATACAAAAAGAGAATTCGGCTTGGCTGAGAATTATGATCTGTGCCTGTGCTCATCATCTCTTGGCATAGAGAAATGCGTTGATATTATCTGCAATATTGCCGAAGATCCGCAGTTCAATGATAAAGTGCTATTGCAGTATAATTGACAGTTTTTTCTCCGCCTGAGTCAGCTGTACCCAATATTTTTATATCTGGTCTGCTGTCATAAAGTCCCAGTAATGTTGCAAAACATCCTGTACTGTTTGGGAGCAATGTTTTGGACATCAGATTTTCTATAAAAAGGGTGTAGTCTGCATTTTTTGCCAGCGAAATAAAATTTTCTGCATATTCTGCTGCCAGATCTTTCTGAAGGTATGGACTGATATTTCCGGATACTATGAACAGCACTGGATCTGTAGTGCTGAATACAGTTCTCAGACCTTTCACCAGCTGCTTTACTGTGCCTGCATTCTGCTTTCCCATATGGATGGGCAGTATGGATGCGTCTGGAAAAAAATGCTGTATGAACGGGAGCTGCACTTCTATGCTGTGTTCTTCCATAAAAGGAAAATCATCAGTCATAAACCGTCCTTTCTGTCCAAGAAGTTTTCCTGCATATTCAGTGGCTACTGGAATTTCTCCAAGCGGTGTTCTGAATGCATCATAACTGCTCAGGAATATTCCATCTTTGGCATCTCTTGTGACTGGAGCTATGATGACTGCTGTGGAGATTTTTCTGCAGGAACAGCTCAGAAATGCATCTGCTGCCAGGGCACCTGTATAATTGTACCCTGCGTGTGGTATCATGACTGCCGCTGCATTGCCTGGCTGTACTTTCGAGGTATCTGCAAGCCTGCTTATTTTTGCCCTCAGCTCTTCTCCTGTTCTGGGATAAAATATGCCGTCTACAATAGATTCTCTTACTTTTTTATTTTCCAACGTTGACCCCTTGCTGAAATCAAAATTGCTGGCTGTCATCACCGAGAATTTTTTTCAGCCTCTTTTCGTCCTTTGTTATGCTCAGGTTTTTTTCCTGTGTAGGAAGCACCAGACCTGTAGGCCCGTCTTTGGCTCTCCTGAGATATTTTACCTGCGTATAATAAATGTCAGCCCTTGCCGCATTTTTTCCTTTGCTGAAATGCACAGCCAGATTGCCTGCATCCAGCAGAGTCTCCAGCGGTATTGATTTGCCTTTCTCTGTCTTGATGAATATATATCCGCCGGGATAGTCTCTTGTGTGCAGCCAGTAATCATTTCCTCTCACATAATGGCGTAGCAGCTCATCATTTTCCTTTGCAGTTCTGCCTACATACAGCAGAAAATTGCCTGAATTGAACTGGAGTCCTGGAATCTGTCTGGTGACGACCTTGCTCTGCTGCTTTTTCTCATTTTCGATCCATTCCTGAAGTACATAAACATTCTGCTCTTCCTGAAGCTCTTTTCCTTTCGCATATAATTCTGTCAGTCTGGAACTGAGATTCTGCTGCTCCTGTTTCAGCAGCTGAAGACCGTTTTTTGCTTTCTTATACTTGTGGAAATATTTTTCACTGTTCTCACTGGCTGAAAGTTTCGGATCCAAAGGAATCCTGATGGTCTCATTTTCACCATAATAATTCACTGTCTGAAAAAATTCATCACCGCGGTGTATTTCTCTGATTCCTGCTGTGATCAGTTCTCCATACTGTCTGTATTTCTCAAAATTGTCATATTGTGTGATAAGCTGTCTCACATTTGAGAGTCGTCCCTCATACCTTGATATGGTTCTGTTCAGGAGAGCTTCTATCTGAATATGCAATTGCTTTCTCAGATCCTCATTCTCGATGGTCTGATAATATTTATCTATGAAAGTGTTGAAGCTTATATCATCTGGATGCTCACGCACAGGATATTTGCCGGGATCCTTTTCCATCGGCTTATATTCCAGAAAGGCTCCTGATATCTCATTTTTTGCAGGACGCCTGTAATAACTGTCCAGTATAATTCCATCTTTGTCTGCTGCAATGATATTGGAATTACCTCCCCAGAGACGTATCCACAGCGTTGTCGGCTCATCACCTTTCTTCAGCTCCATGCGCACGATTCTGTCATTGCCTGGCTGGGATATGCCGCAGATCTTTGCTCCCATTATTCTGGAACGGAGGAACTGGGCAAATCGCTGGAGCTTATCCGCTTTCATCATTCTGCCTGTGTAACTGTGTATTCTTGATGTGCCTGGTTTCATTGAGATCAGCAGATTGAGTCTGTCCCATGGAGAATAAACAGTGAATATAAGAGTATGAAAGTCAGGCTGTATGATTTTCTGAATATAGAAATTCCTGATATCCAGTTCCTGGAGGATCAGATTTATTTCGGAAGCGTTGAGAGACATATCTCAGTCCTGTTTTATTGCTCTGATGAAAGTTTCTCTGTCTGATTCGGAGAAAAACACAAAAATAATTTTTTTAGGATATTCAGACTTGGCTGCAAATTCCCTGGCCGCTGAGAATGCTATTCGGGCAGCCTTATTTTTTGGAAATCTGTAAACGCCCGTGGAGATGGCAGGGAAGGCCACTGATTCCATTTTCTTTTCTGCAGCAGCTTTCAGACTGTTGATATATGCATTTCTCAGAATTTCAGGCTCATTGCTGTTTCCTCCATGCCATACCGGACCCACAGTGTGAATTACATATTCTGCCTTCATTTTTCCTGCAGTTGTGACCACTGCATTTCCTGCCGGCATCCCATTAGGATATATGGTTTCCCTTATCTTTATGCATTCGGCAAGAATTTCTGTGCCTCCGGCCCTGTGGATCGCTCCGTCCACACCGCCGCCTCCAAGAAGCCCTGAGTTTGCCGCATTTACGACAGCAGTGACATCAAGCTTTGTTAAGTCACCGATTTCTATGGCGATCCTGTCATCTGTCAGATATTTCACCGATAGCTCCTTTCATAAGTAATTGCTTTATTGCACCAGCCAGATAAAAAGAGCCGGTGACTACTATAGGCAGTTTTTCTGGGAATGCCAGTCTGAGCGCCATTTCCACTGCTCTGATCCTGTCGGTTTCCAGTCTGAAATCTTTATTTCCATAGTGTGATCTGCAGTACTGCATGATTTCCTCAGGATTGCTTTCTCTGCATTCCTGTGGCTTTGTGATTATTATCGTCTGGAAGTTGTCACATAATATGTCCAGCATGGCCTGATAATTTTTTCCTGTTACAGAACCGAATATAAGTATTCCTTTAGTACTGAACATCTGGTTGTATGATTCCTGCAGCCTTCTGATGCTGTTTTCTGTATGCGAGCCGTCAATTATGACTGGAGGAATGGTCTTCAGAAGTTCCATCCTGCCTGATAGCGGAATATTTTTTATTGCATCAAGACATCTGATGATGTCCAGATCCGGAAGGACCTGCTTCAATGCCAGTATGGCACTGCAGATATTGTCGGCCTGGAATGTGCCTGTCAGGTTTGTCATGAATTTTCTGCGTCCTGTCCATCTGAATTTTGCTCTGAAAGAAGTTCCCTCGGTACTGACTTTTATATCTGATATTTTTGTCTCGTCAGGCAGGTATAGAAATTGGCTTTCCTGTTGTGCTGCCTTTTCCTGAAGAACAGCCAGTGCCTCATTTTTCTGTGGCTGGATCACTGCTGGAATTTTATGTTTTATTATTCCGGCTTTCTCTCCTGCAATTTTTTCCAGTGTGTCGCCAAGAACATCACAGTGTTCCAGCTCGATAGGTGTGATTATGCAGATTTCAGGGGTGATGAGATTTGTTGCATCCAGCCTGCCGCCCATGCCGGTCTCTATGACAGCCCACTGGCAGTTTTCCTTGCGGAAAATGATGAATGCCAGCAGTGTCAGCAGCTCAAAAGTGGTAGGCATTCCCATGTCTCTTGTGAATTCCCTGTCCGCTACAGCTGTTCTCAGCGCTTCTATCGCCTGACAGTATACATCATCAGAGAAAGGCTTTCCTGCCAGAGTTATTCTCTCTGTGTAGGAGACCAGATGCGGTGATGTGAACAGTCCGGTCTTATATCCATGACTTTCCAGCATGGATGCCGCTATGGTGCTGGTGGATCCTTTACCCTTGGAACCTGCTATATGTATGGTCCGGAAAGAATTCTGAGGATTGTGGAAATATTCCAGCATGGCTCTCATTCTTTCCAGCTTGTATTCCTTTCTGCTTTTTTCAGGAGTTCGTTCCAGATTGGTGAAGCTTTCCAGAAAGGAGAATTCTTCAGAGAGTTTATTTTCTGAGCTTGAAAGCATTTCCATGTGTTATGAAACCCTCATAGTCTGCCAGTGCCACTGCATGAGGTTTCAGTTCCTCATAGCCGCTTTCGGTCACTTCTATGACAGAAGAATATTTCACGAAATCTCTTATTGATACAGCAGAGAATGTCTTGGCTGTACCACCTGTCGGAAGCACAGCATTAGGACCTGTGGTATAATTTGCCGCAGAGAACGGAGTATGTGTGCCCAGCAGTATTTCTCCCGCATTCCTGATTTTTGAAGCTGTGGCTTCCGGATTTTCTGTCATTATCTCCAGATGTTCCGGTGCGAACTCATTGACGATATCACATGCTGTGTCCATATCATCAGTCAGAATGATGCCGCCATATCCGGCCATGACATCTGTGAGAAATGTCTTCCTTGGTTCAGGAATATTTTTCACAAGCTGTTTTATATATGCCAGTGACTTGTCAGCAAGATCTTTGGATGATGTGATCAGCAGTGCTGAGGAATCTGAGCCGTGCTCTGCCTCGACCATGAGATCCAGTGCAGCCAGATATGGATCTGAAGTTTTGTCGGCCAGCAGTATCGATTCTGACGGACCTGCAGGCAGACCCACATCTATTTTGCCGTAAAGTATTCTTTTTGCCGCTGATACATATTTGCTTCCCGGTCCTACTACCTTGACTACAGGTTTTATTGACTCTGTTCCATAAGCCAGTGCTGCAATGGCCTGGGCACCGCCGGTCCTGTAGACCTCGTTGATCCCACACAGCCTGGCAGCATAAAGACATGCTGCATCTACAGTTCCGTCAGGATTTGGAGGTGTCACCACACAGACTCTTTTTACTCCTGCCTCAACTGCCGGAACTCCCAGCATGTACAGCATGGATGGAAAGCTTCCTCTTCCTCTTGGAACATAAAGGGCCACAGATTCCACCGGGGTCATCTTTTCTCTGGCCATGATTCCTGCGCGTACATTCACCGGGCCATGTTCCTGCGGTTTGTTTGCCAGATGGAATCTTCTGACATTCTCGATGGCAAATTCCAGTGCGGATTTAACTTCAGTGGAAAGAGTTCTTTCCGCAGCATCAAATTCCTTTTCCTGCACTCTCAGCGGAATGGCTGATATGTCTGCTCCGTCAAATTTTTTTGCATAATCTATAAGAGCCTTGTCCTTATATCTTCTTACCCTTTCTATGATCTTTTCTACATCTTCACGTATTTCATTTATATTTATTTCAGATCTGGAGAAAATTTTTTCTTTCTGTTTGTCAGAAAGCTGGCTCCAGATTCTGTAATTGATTTTTTTCATTAATATGACTCCTTGATTTCAGTTTATCAGTTTATAATAAATTAATTATATGGTCTATACTTTATTTCTGCATAAAAATATGGTATCTTAAAAACATGGATGATTTATACCGTATCCTTGGAATCAACAGAAGTGCATCTTTGGAAGAGATAAAAAGTGCTTATCATGAGCTGGCGCTCAAATATCATCCTGATTTCAATCCGGGTAACCATCAGGCAGAGGAATGTTTCAAGCGTGTCAGCTGTGCCTATGCTGTGCTGAGTGATGCAGGACAGCGGGCCAGATATGATGCTGAGGTGTTCAGGAGCAAAGTGATGGGAGCTGAGTCTTCAGAATGGAAAAATCCATATGAAAATTACAGTGCTGCTGATTTTGTCGGTGCATTCAATTATTTTTTCAACTGCCACCAGACATCTGACTGTGTTCCTGCTGTGGTTGGAGCCGGAAAGGAAAGCAGCAGCGGTTATGAGTCTGTCATCTGGGGTGTGGTGATCTTTGTCATTGCCATGATCATAGCCAGATTTACAGGACGGCTGGGAATCTTGGGATATATCATAAGCCTTGCAATACTGTTTTTCGGATTACGGTTCATCATCAGAGGATTTATTGAGATCATTAACAATAGGACTGGACAATGAAGAATGATATTTCCGGTTATCAGAAAGAACTTCTGGACCGTTTTCTGAGATATGTGAAGTTTGAGACCACTTCTGATGAGAGTGAGGGGGATAAGGGAAAATTTCCTTCCACTGACTCCCAGGTGGCTTTTATAAAAGAACTGGCTGCAGAGCTTAAGCGCATGGGAATTCTGGATGTCACAGTGGACAGGAAGGGATATCTCAGGGCTTATCTGCCATCTAACGCCGCTTATGCTGATGACCAGGAAAAACGAATATTTGGTTTTATTTCCCATGCTGATACATCACCTGAGGTTTCTGCCAGAAATGTGAGACCGATAGTGCATGACAGTTATGACGGTGAGAAAATACAGCTTTCAGAAACAGAGATAGATCCTGCTGAATATCCTGATCTCCTGAGATATCGCGGACAGACTGTAGTCACTTCTGATGGGACTACATTGCTTGGTGCTGATGACAAGGCTGGAATTGCAGAGATCTTCACTGCTGTATCCTGGCTGACCGGGCATCCTGAAGTGTGCAGGCATGGCATGGAGATCTTCATAACTCCGGATGAGGAGATAGGGCATGGCACTGATAATTTTCCTCTTAAAAGAATCAAATCTGACTGTCTCTACACTGTAGACGGCGACATAGAGGGCTGCATTGAGGCTGAATGTTTCAATGCATATTCTGTAAAGATAACTATTACAGGAGTTTCCATACATCCAGGCTCTGGAAAAGGAAAGCTGGTGAATGCCGGTCTTATAGGTGCAAGGTTCCTTTCCATGCTGCCGGCCAATGAGACTCCGGAGGCCACTGAGGGACGGGAGGGATTCTTCTGTCCTGTGAGTATATCAGGCGGTATAGAAAAATGTGAGATATCCATGATAATCAGGGATTTTGAGACTGCCGGAATGGAGCGCAGGATAAAACTGGTGGAGCAGATAGCTGAGACCCTGAAGAACATTTATCCTGGTGCCGGGCTGGATCTTGAGTTCAGCTGCAGTTATCTGAATATGCGGGATTTCATCAGCCAGGACCGCAAATGCCTGGAATATCTTGAGAAGGCCGTATCGGCCAGTGGAATAGAACCTGTGTACAAACTGATACGTGGCGGTACTGATGGTTCCAGACTGAGTGAGATGGGATTTCCGTGTCCTAATATTTTTACAGGCGGAAGCAATTTCCACAGCCGCAAGGAGTGGGTGGCACTGCCAGCCATGATGCGTACAGTGGATGTCATCATCAATCTTGTGATATACGATATGTGAGGGTATGCCGGTGCTGAAGAAATATTGTCTGCTGTTTCTGATGGTCTTGTTGTGTGTGTGCAGGATTTTCGCACAGGAAGCGGATGTTTCTGCTGAAGTGCCACAGGACAGTGTGCCTGCCATTATGGCTGTTGTACATGTGAAGGCTCCTGTGACAGGTGAGTACAGAGAATATATAACAGAGAATCCTGGCTATGAGTTCATTGATCTTCCTCTTGAGCATAGAGTGTCTGAATATTCTGAGCTTCAGTTTCTGTCTGATGATCCTAAAGCTTATACTGTTGATGATAATGCTGTGCTTGTCATAAGCCGCATAAAAGATGTGACCCGGGATGTGCAGCAGGATCTGTATTTCTTCCGGATGAAATTTATGTACAGTGTTTACCGGCATGGTGATTTGATAGATGATTATCAGTTTGTGACCATTGGTACCGGCGATACGCAGGAAGAGGCATTGAAAAAATGTTTCAGAAACGGTGCAGTCAATGTAGCTTATATCTTTGAGAAGATATGCGGCAGTCAGGATCTTTATACTATATCAGGAACTTACGGTAATGAATACATATTGAGCTGCGGATCGGAACAGAAGATACGGAAGGGTGATGAGTTCAAGGTCATGTCAAAACGCTCCGGTTCTGTTGCCGGAAAGCTTTATGTGACCGACCTGGATGCAGAACAGTGCTTTGCCCATAAGATGTACCTTCGGGAAATGGCTCTGCCAGGTGACACTGTTGAGCGTATAAAACTTTTCGGACTGGCCACAAATGTCTACTGTGACATGATTTTCGATGACGGTGTGCTTTTCAGTTCAGGTGTCTATGAGGAATTTTTCAGAGGATGCAGCTCTTTCAGACCTCTGGTAGGAATAGAATATATAAATGCTGATTCCGGAAATATGAATCTTTATGCAGGAATCAAGTCGATGCATCATGTGGGATATATAGATCTGTCAGGACTTGTGACGCTTGGGCGTGGCTATACTGATGGGGATTTCCGTTATTGGGGCGGAAGCATCAAGATCATAGCTGATCATATTTTTGCTGATTATTTTAAGATCTCTGTGGAAAACGGATATACCAGATGGATTGCTGACAAGCAGGATGATTTTTCCGATTACGGCGGTTTTCTCCTGGGATTGGGATTCACTTTCAGATATTGATTAAAAGACGTTTCACCGATATTATTTTGTCCATGAACACTTATATACTTACAGTTTCGTGCAGTGACCAGAGCGGACTTATTTCTGCCATCACTAACTGCATAGCAGAGAGCAGGGGAAATATTCTGAATCTTGCCCAGCATACAGCTGTTGATATCGGCATGTTTTTCTGCCGCATTGTCTTTGTCGGAAAAGAAGGGTTCTCTGAGGATGTTTTCCAGACCGAATTCGGCAAGGTTGGTGGTCAGTATGGAATGACATGGCATATATTCAACCGCGGAATAAAGAAACGTGCTGCCATTCTTGTGTCCAGGACCAGCCATTGTCTGTATGAGCTTCTGCTGAAACATGCGGATGGCGAACTTGACTGTGACATTCCGGTGATAATCTCGAACCATCCTGATCTGGCCCATATAGCCACTTCTTTTCATATCCCGTTCTTTCAGGTGGATACCGAGAAGGGAAAGGCTGAGTATGAGAAAG
>JAKSTW010000037.1 GCA_024402405.1 Spirochaetia bacterium
TCAGATTAAAAAAGAAACTGGCCGCTGTTTAGGTTGTGGTGCTTCTGTTGTAGACGAAAATCAGAGTGCAATAATTACAGTTCGTGGTGTTGAAAAATATGTAATTCTCAAAATTTCTGATTACAATAAAATTCGTGAAATGGAACTGGATTTAGCGATTCAGGAATCAAAAGCTGATATTGCAGCAGGACGCTTCCATAGTGATGGTATAGAAGAGCATATGAAGCGGGTTGCAAATGTATAAGCTTGTTTTTACAGAATCTTATGAAGAAAGAGTAAAGAAGTTTCTGAAAAAACATCCAGACTTGAAAAATCAGTATCAAAAAACTTTACAATTATTGGAATTAAATCCTCAGCATCCATCTCTTAGACTTCATAAATTTTCAGAACTTTATTCTGTGTCGATTAATATGCAATATAGAATTGCCATAGATTTTCAAATTGAAGGTGAGACAATTATTCCAATAAATATTGGTGATCATAAAGAAATATTTTTGAAATAACACATAGATTTGTTTATCAAGTTTATTCTGAAAAAACAATCGATGAAGATATCGAATATGATGGAACAGTCAAGATGGTAAGAATGTGGCACACTATGATAATGTGAAATAAGTACATAACTGACTTCAGGACATCATTTTTTTCAGTAGACTGACAGATTCAGAAAGGTTATAAATATTAGCAAGGGAAAATTATGATCACATACATAACAGGTTTTATTATTTTGATAGCAGGTGGAATATTTTATGGCAGGTTCTGTGAGCGGATCCTGTCGCCTTTCTCCAAGCTGACACCGGCAGTGAAATTTACTGATGGACTTGATTTCGTAGGGATGCCTAAGTGGAAGAACTGTCTGATACAGCTGCTGAATATTGCAGGTACAGGACCGGTTCTGGGGCCTATCCAGGGAATTCTGTTCGGACCGGTGGCGTTCATAACGATTCCTGTGGGATGTGTCATTGCAGGTGCCTTCCATGATTATATGGTGGGAATGCTCTCCATAAGAAATGACGGAAAACAGATGCCGGCCATGGTCAGAAATTATCTGGGCAATGGTATGTTCCTGTTCTATAATATCATTGCGGGACTGCTCCTGACTCTGTTCGGTGCTGTACTTATCTATACTCCCGGCGACCTGCTGGCCTCAGGTATTTTCAGACAGAGTGCCAGTCCTGACGATCCGCTGATATGGATCATTTATGGTGTGATATTGCTTTATTATATGATTGCCACGGTTGCTCCCATTGATAAAATAATCGGGCGTGTCTATCCGGTTTTTGGTGCGATTCTGATACTTTCTGCAGTGGGAATCTTTTTCGGAATATTCATAAAGGGATATCCGCTGGATGAACTGTGGACAGCCGGAATGGTCAGCCATCCTGCCGGGTTTCATTTCTTCCCTGTGTTTTTCGTGACAGTGGCCTGCGGTATAATCTCGGGTTTCCATGCCACCCAGAGCACAATGATCTCCAGAACTGTGCGGAATGAGAAAGAGGGAAGGATGACTTTTTACAACATGATGCTGGTGGAGGGATTCATCGCCATGACTTGGGCAGGCGGTGCCATGGGCGTTTACAATCTGGGGTTGGCATCATACAAAACAGATGTGATCAGTATTGTGAGCATTATTTCCAGCGATCTGTTGGGAAAAGCTGGCGGTATGCTGGCCATATCCTGTGTCATTGTGCTGTCGGTGACTTCCGGTGACACTGCATTCCGTTCTCTCAGACTGATCATTGGCGAGATATTCCATATAGACCAGAGGCCTATGAGAAACCGGCTGCTGACTGCTTTTGGAATCATGGTAGTCATAATTGTTCTGCTGATTTTTGCAAAGACAAATGCCAACGGATTCAAAATCCTGTGGCAGTATTTTGCACTGGAGAACCAGACTCTGGCTGTATTCTCATTTGCGATAATGACTGTTTATATGATAAAGAAGAGAATGCCTTTTCTTATGGCAATGTTGCCCGGTGCTTTCTATATGTTCATAGTCTGCTGCTATATACTGAATGCCCGGATAGGCTTCAATCTGCCGTATGCTGCAAGTGTGGCTCTGGGCATCCTGCTGGCTATCGTGTACTGTATTCTGCTGCTTAGAGTAAAGAAAAAGCTGCGGATAAGATAAATAACTTGTTTGGATGTAGAATTATAAATATACGCACAGTCAAACCATGCTTTTTTTCTGCTTAAATTATATATTTGACTACATATAATATTATATAGTATTATATATATGTGAGGTAGCGTTATGTTAGTAGAAACAAGTCAGATGATGCCGATTACAAAACTTCAGAAATCATTGACACAGACTGTAAGAAATATTTCAGAAAAAAAGGAAACTGTTTATATTCTCAAAAATAATGCAATGGAAGCTGTAATGATTCCTTTTGAAAGATATGAATACCTTTCTGCTCTCGAAGAAGTTTTTGAAAGGATGGAAATTTCGGAAACAATAAAGAGCCGAATGAAAAATTATGACGCTTCAAAATCAGTGAGCTGGGATTCAATTCGGGAAGAATAAGTATGGATGAAAAAAAATATGAGATCAAACTTATTCCTGAAGCAGTTGAAGACTATAGGAAACTTGATGGAAGCGTGAAAAAAGATGTAAACAAAAAAATTGATAAACTTTCACAGAATCCATTGTGCGGACTGCCTTTGGGAAATAAAGATAATGTAGATCTGACTGGATTTTATAAGTTGTATGCCTGTGGAACCAGCATAAGAATTGTATATCGTCTTTTGACACCAGAAAAAATCGAGATTGTAGAAATCTGGGGTATTGGGAAAAGAGAAAATTTACAGATATATAGAACTGTTGGTGAAAGAAAAGAAGAATCGAAGTAGAAACACATAACACTGTTTTTAAACTCCTGTATTTAAGCAAGCTGTGTTTTTTTATTTGACAATATCTAAAAATATTAAGATAATAGTTGCATAATATATTAAGAATAATATTGAGGTATATATGATAGCAATTAAACCAGTTTCAGATTTGCGTAATTATAATGAAGTCTTGCAGGATGTTGCCGAAGATTCTCCGGTATTTCTTACAAAAAATGGAAGAGGTTGCTATGCAGTTATTTCAATTAAGGATTATGAAAAATTAACTGCTGTAAAAAATCTGTTTTCCGAATTAAAAAAAGGAGAGGATTCAGCAAAAGAAAAAGGTTGGCTTAGCACTGATGATGTCAGAAAAATGGCAGGCTTTTAATGTTTGAGGTAAAAGTAACCCCACAGGCAGCTGAAGATTTGCTTGAAATTAAAGATTATATTGAAAAAGAATTGCAAAATCCAATTGCTGCAGGAAATACAGTTTTGAAGATCATTGAAGCTTATGAAAATCTGGCATATTTTCCAGATATTGGAATACCGGTTGAACGATATGTTTCATTTCCCACTGATTATAGATTTGTGCTGGCAAATAATTATTCGATTTTTTATAGGCTTGAAAATAAAATTGTGAAAGTGATCAGGATAGTTTATTCGAGAAGAGATTTCATAAGGATTTTATTCGGAGAAAAGTAGATACAAAGCGGATGCTGGGATAATATTCTTCCAGGTGATCACCAGAATCTTGATACCAGGACTGCAAAGCCGCAGAGACAGGCTGCCTCTGTACGCAATACACGCTGCCCCATGCTGCAGAGTGTGAAGCCATAGCTTCTCAGAAGATCACGCTCTCTGTCGCTCCAGCCTCTTTCGCCGCCTACTGCCATTATAGTTCTGCCAGGTTCCAGCTGCACTTTTCCCAGCGGTATTGTAGCCTCATAGTTGTCCAGTGCTATTCGGTTCTGGAAATTGCCACAGTTCTTCTCAAGAAATGTGTCCAAAGAATAATGTACAGTCACTTCAGGTATGTATGGGGTGTGTCCCTGCTGGGCTCCCTCCAGAAGCAGCGGTCTGTATTTGTCCTCAGACCACAGGTTGCCGTTGGCATAGGATTTCTCAGTCTTGTCTGTCTTGCCCAGATATATTTTCTCAGCTCCGATGGTACTCAGATTCTTGAACACTTTTCTGGCATCGATAGGGCGGATTATGGAGCAGAACACTGACACCGGATATTCTGGCTTCACTTCATCAGGCAGAATCTGGTGTGAAAGTGATATGATCCCATTGCTGATATCTCTGACAGTGAATGTGGCAAAGGCTCTGCCTGCAATTCCGCCATCGAATGTGTCGCCTGGTTTCAGCTTCAATATATTTATGATATGGCTGCCCCGGGCGTCTTTCACGGAAAGAGAGTTCAGATCCTCGTCCGGATCAAAAAGAATTATGTTCATTTTTTCTCCAGCTTTGACGGTGATATCATTTTTGCCGGATCCACGATGGCATCAAATTCCTCGCCGGTGAGAAGTTTCAGTTCCAATGCTGTCTCCCGCAGTGTCTTGCCGCTTCTGTATGCGGTCTTGGCAATTCTGGCAGCGTTCTCGTATCCTATCTTCCTGTTCAGGGCGGTGACCAGCATAAGGGAGTTGTCCAGGTAAGTCCTGATCTGGGTTATGTTAGGTCTGATGCCTGAGAAACAGTTTCTGTTGAAGCTGTTCATGGCGTCGGCAAGAAGGTTAGCGGACTGAAGTATGTTATGTATGATGACTGGTTTGAACACATTCAGCTCGAAGTTGCCGGATGCTCCTGCCATTGATACTGCGCAGTTATTTCCCATGACCTGAACGCACACCATGGTCAGAGCCTCACACTGGGTAGGGTTCACCTTGCCCGGCATGATGGAGCTTCCCGGCTCATTCTCCGGGATGAGCAGCTCTCCGATCCCGCACCGTGGGCCTGATGAGAGCCAGCGCACATCGTTGGCGATCTTCATCAATGCTGTGGCCAGTGATGTGAATGCTCCGGATAGGTTCACCAGTGTGTCGTGGGATGCCAGAGATGCGAATTTGTTTGGGCTTTCCTGGAATGGAAGGCCTGTCATCTGATTTATATAACTGATGGCACGGGCAGGGAATCCCTCATAGGTGTTCAGTCCGGTTCCCACTGCAGTGCCTCCCAGTGCCAGTATGTACACTTCTTTCATGGCATCCAGAATACGGTTTCTGGCTGTCTCCAGCTGATATCTGTAGCCTGAGAATTCCTGTCCCAGTGTGAGTGGAACTGCATCCTGCAGGTGAGTGCGTCCGCATTTGATTATATCCTGGAATTCATTTACTTTCATGTCTGCCGCAGAGATAAGGCTCTCCAGTGCAGGGAGCAGCTTATGGACAGTGGTTTCTGCGGCGGCTATGTGCATTGCAGTTGGGAATGTGTCGTTGGAGGACTGTCCCATGTTCACATCGTCATTAGGATGGACTGGCTTCTTGGAGCCGATTTTGCCGCCCATGATCTCAATGGCTCTATTGGATATGACCTCGTTCAGGTTCATGTTGGTCTGAGTTCCGCTTCCTGTCTGCCATACGGCCAGAGGAAACTGGTCTGCCAGCTTTCCTGCCAGGATCTCATCGCATACCTGCACAATGGCATTCTTCTTGTCTTCCGGCAGTTTGCCTGTGTCGAAATTTGCCAGTGCTGCCCCTTTTTTCAGAATGGCAAATGCTCTGATGATCTCCGGTGTGAATTTTTCTGTTCCTATCCTGAAATTCTCCAGTGAACGCTGTGTCTGCGCTCCCCAGTATGATGATGCTGGAACCTTGATTTCTCCCATTGAGTCTGACTCTGTGCGATATTCCACTTTATGCTCCTTGAATATGCACATTTTATACTGCCATACAGGAAATTGCAATCACAGAAGAACTAAGATGACTCAGGGCTTCGTCTTCTCGAACTCAGTCAGCTTGCATTATATTGTCTATATCAGTGCAGTGAAGGGGCGTACAGTCTCTGCATCAGGGAATGCTTCCAGCACTGTTTCCTCATCCTGTGCTTCATACAGCAGCTTCACGTTAGGGCCTGCATCTATGGTCAGATACAGCTGAAGTCCATCATGCCTCAGTTCCTGCACTTTCTGTATTACAGCCAGGGTCTCGGGCATCCAGTAGATCAGAGGCGGCTTGGCTGACAGCATACAGGCATGCATGGCCAGGGCATTGTTCTCAGCTGTAGCACCCAGCAGTGGGAAATCTTTCTGTTCCAGTGCCTGCATAAGAAGCTCCATATCCTGCTGCACTTGCTGGGACCATGATCTGAACAGCACCGAAGTCTCTGCCGTGCGGTTCATGCCGGCGCCAGATCCCACTTTTTTCTGTTTACCGGACACTGTCAGCAGTCCTATCCTCAGCTCCGGCCATCTGTACGGAATCGGCTCGGAGAAAGAATCCATGCCGTCAGCTCTCTGTCCTCTGTGGCGGTGGACAAATCCGGTGAATACACTTCTGGATGCACTTCCGCTTCCAAGTCCTGCCAGCAGTGAAAGTTCTGTCCCTGTCAGTGCATATCCAAAGAAAGAGTTCAGCGCTTGGGTCAATGCTGCAAATCCTGATGCTGATGATGCCACTCCTGCACCTGTAGGTATATTGTTCACAGTGGAGATTTCCAGAGGAGGGGAATCTGCCGGTTTCATCAGCCCTGCAAAATCAAGGATTTTAGCTGCTGCCTCTGCATCTGATGACAGCACTTTGCCGTTGAAAATAACAGTATCTTTTCCAGTGGGCGATATCCTGACTTCTGTTCTGGTGCCCAGGTGTCCCATGGATATGGACAGGCTGTCTGTGACAGGAAGGTTCAGTTCCCTGTCCCTTTTTCCCCAGTATTTGCACAGTGCTATATTTGCAGGTGCAAATTCTGACGCATGATTCCTTATCTCTGCTTTCCTGTGTCCTATTATGTTCTGTACAAATTCCTGCTTTGTCACCATGATGCAACTCCATTATCTGAGATTTTCACAGGAATATTCATATAATCAGGCTTTGGAACAGGGATTCCCAGACTCATCACACAGTCGCCCAGCCCTGAACCTGATATTTTTGCTCCGTAAACATTGGCATTATCATTCAGAGCTTTTATTATCGCAGCCAAAGTATTGTCACACACTCCCAGCTTTTCCATCAGTTTCTCATATTCATCGAAATATTTGCCGGTTCTGATCATATCCCCGGCTTCCAGAGCTTCCAGTGTCCTGTCTGCAACTGCTCCCATCTCTGAATACAGATTTCTGTAATGATCGGGATCTTCAGCAGCTTTTCTGTTCACCAGTGCTATGACTTCAGGAGTCTTCATCTTATATCCGCAGTAATACAGGTCTATCTCCGGAAACTCAGGACATTTCAGCCTGCTTACCTTTCTGTCTGTTCCATGTATCTGCAGCCTGATGATCCCACCCAGTACCGATGCAGCCAGATCACATCCGCTTCCTGTGTGCTGTACTGCATAAACAATGGAGAATGCCTGTCTGAAAAGTTCCATGGGGGAGGTCTCAGCTTCTGCCAGACCATTCAGCGCATGACATACAGCGGCTGTGACGGCGGCTGATGATCCCAGTCCTGTCTTGTGGGAGAACTCAGATGCTATATTCAGCTCAATTCCCTGTCCCATACCTTTTTCCCTGATAGCTTCCAGCACGAATGTGAAGTCGCTGCATCTGTCTATATGGTCATAATCAGTCTCCAGTTTTCCCAGCTGTGAGTTTATCCTGATCTTCCTATTGTCAATGGGACGCAGTTCCACATAGATCCTTTTGTCTATGGCACAGGCAGAACCTGTGTGACCATGGAGCACCGCATGTTCTCCGGTTATCATCAATGAACCTGGCGCTGATGTTCTTATGACAGACATGGCAATACCTCCTGGCAGATTCCTGTCCTGAAGCTGGTATATCCGTACGCTCTGCATATCTTTTCGGCTTCTTCCAGTTGATTTTTCTCACAGAACAGAATGCCTATGCCGCCTCCGTTTCCTCTGACAGCTCCTGCACCGCATATTTTGAATCCTAGTCTCTTTTTATAGAGTTCTCCGGCAAAATCTGCCACTTTCTGCGGTACGACTCCTATCTCTTCCAGCAGCAGCTGGTTTTCCCTGATATGATCTGCAAGCGATGATATGTCTCCTGAATTTTCGGTAAGTGCATTTTTTATCCGTAATGTCACATCTGTGAATCTTGCTTTCATATCTTCAGTGAATCTTTCACGTACCGTATATACTGCCTCTCCTGTGGTACTTTCAGGTTTTCCTGTATTGATGACTATGAATTCCATGTCTGATATTGCATCCACTGGCACAGCTTTTCTGTCCTGGAACCAGATCAGCCCGGAATTTATGACTGTGGCAGGATCCAGTCCGCTGCTTCTGCCGTGTATGAGATTCTCACATTCCGTGACTTCCTCTATGAACTTTTCTCTTGAGATCGTGTTGCCTGTCAGCTGGCACAGACCTGCCATGATTGCTGCGGAAGCTGCCGCAGAGGAGCCCATTCCTGCTCCTGTGGGAATATCAGAATGAAGTGTAATGGTGGCTCCTGTGTCTGGCTGAGATCTGCTTATGAATTTCCATGCAGCATGAAAAAGTATGTCGCTTTTATATTCCAGAATTCCAGTCACAGGAATGATTCCTTTTCTGAAATCTTCCAGCCTGCTCAGATCGTTCTGATATATTTCCTCAATTTCTCTGAATGTTTTTGTCAGAATAAGATTCAGCTGCGGTGATACAATAGTTATGATCCTGTCATCATTGTGCTGCACATGACAGTGGATGAATGAAGTGCAGGCGCATGAAAGGGCAGGACATCCGTGAACTACAGAATGTTCCCCTGATATTATTATTTTGCCTGGAATTTTTACAGATCGTCTGCACATCTGTCATACATCCTGGCATGATTTCTGATCCCGCTGAATCTGAACATTCCTGGAGTCACAGCCGGAGTGGTATAATTTCCATCCTGATATTTTTTTGTATCAGATGCTTGATAGAATTCCAGATATGTGCTGAAATCAATGGCTTCTCTGGCTGACAGCAATTTTTTATTATGATCTGTTCTGAGCATCTTCTGGTATGAGTCTGATACAACACCATAATAGAATTCGCCTGCACATCCGGAGCCATATCCGAATATGGCCACATTTTTGCCTGCCAGATCCTGCTCATTGTCCAGCAGAGAGCATAAGGCGATATATGCTGATGCAGAATAACAGTTTCCAATCTGCCTGCAGCAGACTGTGGATGGCAGCACCTGGGCTTCCAGTTCCTGCTGTGTCTTTCCTGCTGACATTTCCTTTCCGAGCTTTATATGAGCTTTCAGTCCCATGGTGGAAAAGGGGAGATGATAGCAGAATCTGTATATGGAATTGAAATCGACTCCTGTGTTTTTAGCCAGATTTTTCCAGCATTCCTTTGCTGTCCGTATATAGTTGATTATGGAAAATTTTCCGTCAACTTTTGGATTTGAGCAGTAATTGGGTCTCCAGAAATCCCATGTGTCAGCAGAATAGCATCCGCTTCCTGGCTCAATGCTCAGAATTCTTGGATCTGCTTTTATAAGCATAGCCACTGCACCGCATCCCTGGGTAGCCTCACCTGCCGATTCCAGGTCATACCTGGCTATGTCTGATGATATTACCAGCACGCTTTTCTCCGGATTTCTGGCTACAAGTGCACAGGCTATCTGAACTGCCGCTGTGGATGAATAACAGGCCTGTTTCAGTTCCACTGTCCTGCATTCTGACGGGAGATCCAGCAGTCTGTGGACAAATACTGCCGCTGATTTTGACTGATCCACTGAAGATTCTGTGGCAAAAAGCAGAGTATCTATCTTATGCCTGTCACACTGTTCCAGTATCTGAATGGCCGCATTGGCACCCATGGTTATAATATCTTCATCCGGTGCAGGAATTCCTATTTTTTCAATTCCTATACCTGACGCATATTTGTCATGATCTGTGTTTCTTTTTTCTGCCAGAATATGGAGATCAAGATAAAAATTGGAAGTGTAAAAAGCGATGTCATCTATGCCGATTCTTGTCATCAGTCAACCTTTATCAACGAATTATCATTCACCAGTTTCTGCGGAGCATCTTTTCCCAGAAGAAACATGGCGATCCTGAACTGCATCCTCATATTTTCAATAAGCCTGATAACCTGATCAGCGCTTTCGGTGGCAGCCTTCAGAAATGGCAGTGATGCTGCTCCCATTCTGGCTCCTGAGACCATGGCCTTTGCAATATCAGTTCCGCTTCTAATACCGCCTCCTGCTATGAGACAGAGCCGGTCTCTGTATTCTGCGGCTTCTTTCAGGGATTCGCACACAGTCAGACCCCAGTCCTGGAATTCAAGTCCCTGGGAATCACAATCATCGCTGCACAGATATTCGATTCTGCTCCAGGATGTCCCACCTCTGCCGGATATGTCAATATATCTTATTCCGCAATTAATTAAAAGCCTGAAATCATCAGAACAGAGTCCGCATCCAGTCTCTTTTATCATAAGCGGCACAGAAAGTTTTCTGTTTATGACTGCTATTTTTTCTGCCAGACCTGAGAAGTTGCGGTTGCCCCCTGTCTGTATTATTTCCTGCAGTGGATTCAGATGGAGGAAAAGGGCATCGCCGCCAAGTATTTCCACTGCCTTCTCACATTCACTGATTCCAAAACCATAGTTCAGCTGCACTGCTCCCAGATTTCCTATAAGCGGAACATCCGGTGCCAGGTCTCTGAGTCTGAAGCTTTCTTCTGCCTCTTTATCGGAGAATATGATCCGCTCTGAGCCGACTGCCAGTGCGACTCCGGTCTTCTGTGCTGCTATGGCCAGATTTCTGTTTATCCTGATTATCTCAGGAGATGAGCCTCCGGTGATGGATGAGATCATGAACGGAAATGAAAGTTTTTTCCCCAGAAATATGGTGGATGTGTCGACTGCGTCAAAATCCAGCTCTGGCAATGCATGATGGCGCAATCTTATTTTATCAAAACCAGATGATTTCCTGTCGATATCAGGATCTGAGAGAGTTTTTTCTATATGGTTTATCTTCCTGTTTTCTATGTGACTCATGAAAATTACCTGGTTCTCCTCTCGATACGGAGATGGGCTTTCATCAGCTCTCCCTGATTGGCTTCTGCTGCCAGCAGGGAAAGTTCTCCGCAGAGAACTGTGGCGGCACAGATGGCTGCCAGTCGATTGCTGTTCTCACCGGGTGCCCTGTCCTCGGTACAGCCAAGCTTTTTCAGATTTTCAGCTGCAAATTCAGCGGTCTTGCCATTTCCTACGGTACCGGCGATTATGTTAGGAATAGTGCATGAGAATCTCAGTGCCCCGTCTTTAACTTCTGCGAATGTTATTCCCTGGGAGCCTTCCACGATGTTGGCGCAGTCCTGTCCTGTGGCCAGATAGAAAGCCAGCAGCATATTGGCGTAATGGGCATTTGCACTTCTGATGCTGCCTGCCAGAATGGAGCCTATGAGATTTTTCTTTGTATTTATATCTGCCATGGCTGCCGGGGTAGTGTGCAGATATTCTCTGCATATATCTTCTGATATGGTGATCTCAGCTATCACATTTCTGCCTCTTCCCAGAATGCCGTTGACTGCTGATACTTTTTTGTCACAGCAGTAGTTGCCTGAGATTGAGCAGTAAGAGAGTTCTGAATGGTGCTCCAGTATGATGCTGAATATGCTGTCTGCACATTTGGTGGCCATGTTGTGTCCTGCCGCATCCCCTGTGAAAAATTCCAGTCTCAGATAGATGAGGTTTGACACGATCTGGTAGTTCACATCCAGAAGTCTGGCGAACCTGGAGCTTTCTGATACTGCCTGTTCCAGCAGCTCCCTTTCTCTGCAGATCTCCTCTGCGGCTCTGTATGCCGATGCCGCATCAGGTGCTTCCAGAATGATGCTTCTGGTCATCCTGCTGTCGATCATTGTGGTGGTGATGCCTCCTGCAAGGCGGCTGATAAGGGCACCTCTGGAAACTGACGGCCACAGCGGTGTCTCCAAAGTGGCCAGCGGTACATGGATATCCTCATCCAGTACCCCTTTTATTCTGACAGGTCCTATGGTACGCATAGGTATATTTGCAAATTCAGACAAAGCGATCTCCTTACAGCAGCTCTTTTTTTCCGGCATCCTCAATGAGTTTTCTGGCATCTTTCACTTTCTGTGACATACCTTTGCGGCATATCAGGGCTTTTCCGTTCTTTATGACAACGATAAGGTCGTCAACACCGCACAGTGCCACAGGTATATCCGAGAAGACATAGTTATTATGGCTGTCTGCCGGAAATACATCATGGTTTTCTGTCCCTTCCAGCTCCTGGAACTTGTCCCAGCTGCCTATATCGTTCCAGTCAAATCCGGCATCAATGACCCCGGCCATCCTGCTTTTTTCCATAACAGCAT
>JAKSTW010000038.1 GCA_024402405.1 Spirochaetia bacterium
CTTTTTTTCAGCTTCTTATAATAATATTTTCTGGCAGATTCTGCCACTCTGTAAAGTCTGTAAAGGACAGGTCGGCATGGGTAGTCCCAGCATCCAGGTCTGTGGATTATATCACCGCCAAAACCGGTTTTAAACAGATAGAGCCCGTGCATCGGATGGTTCGGATCATCAGCAGGAGGCATTCCGAAAAAATCATACCGCAGACATCCTGCAGCTTTGGCATCACGTATTCCCTGCCACTGCAGTGCATAGGCAGGCATGGTCTCCCGCTTTCTATTGCAGGACGCACCATACAGATATACACCCTCATCCTTATAGAACAGGGTTATTATTCCTGCAATATCATCACCATCAACAGAGGCCAGGTAAAGCCGCACATCAATATCATCCTGCTTTTCAGCCAGCAGAAACAGCTTCTCATAATATCCGAACGGATGTATCGCTATCCTATCCCTGGCAGAAGTCTCTTTATAAAGGTCATACCAGATGTGCAGATCCTGCACTGTGTGCCTGGAAACTGTCACACCTTTCTTTGCGGCAGTCTTGATGTTGCGTCTGGCCCGTTCCTTCATCCCTTTCAGAATCTCTTCATCAGGTCTGTTTATATCAAGCACAACTGAGGACGGAGGCTGAATATCCAGAGACGCTTTCTTCAGAATACCGCATGCATCGCCGGACAGAGTTCCTTCCTGCTCAACATACCAGGGCAGATCATACCGTATGAAAATACAATTCTTAGGAAGCTGCCCCTTCAGAAAAGATGACAGCTCTTCGATATCAGATGCACTTTCAGGAGCATAAGGAACATAAGCCAGGGAGAACCTGCCGCCAAACTGACGCAGCAGAACATGCAGTTCTGTCCCCCTGAACTGTAATTTCAAGTCTTTCCATCCGAAACAGGACTTGAACTGTGCCCATAGATCACTCTGTAGGAAAGCGCCTGTGATCTTCATATGATCAATGAACTCCGCCATTCACTGTGAATTCTGTTGCCAGAGCACGACCATCTGCAATCAGCTTCTTTCCGCCGATCTCAACAGCTTTGTTCACCACATTTATCTCAATACTGAAGAACATATCAGCATCAATATTCTCAGGTTTGACAGCATTCACATCATCACCTTCCAGAACGACCACAGTTCCAGGGGCAGCCCATGGTGCAGTCAGAACCTCAACACAGTCCTTGCCGTCAGCATCCCTGTAATCTGCAGCCAGCAGCATTCCACGGCTTTCGATCCCGCGCATTTTTCTAGGCTTCAGGTTATCAGCCAGGATTATATGTCTGCCCATAAGTTCTTCAGGCTTAAGGTATGGAACCAGACCGCTCTGGATGACACGCTCCTGTCCGCTGCCATCATCCAGGTGCTCGATATAAAGCTTGTCGCTCTCAGGGTTTCTCTCCACACTGATTATCTTTGCCACTTTCAGGCGGATATTCTTTGCGAAATAAGCTGGCTGCTCACCGGCAGGCAGTACCACCGGTTCCTGTGGTTTCTGCTTCTTAGGCTGCTGTTTCTGCTCCTTTTTAGGAGATTCCTTGGCAGCATTGCGCTCTTTCTGGTTGCCGGAGAACTTCTCTTTGAAAGCCTCCATAGCCTTTTTATCCAGCGGTGTGAAGAAAACCTCCGCAGGTCCTATTTTGTCCAGTCCTTCGGTAACACCGATGTCTTTCCATGAAAGTCCCTGGATCGTCTCCATACCGATCTTACTTTCAAAAATAGTCTTGCCGAAATATGACATGACTTTCTGTGTGTACTGAGGCATATATGGATGCATCATGATCATAAGGTCTTTGATGACATAGCACAGGTTATGGATAAGCTTTGCAGCCAGTTCAGGATCTGTAGTTCTGGTCTTCCATGGCTCTGCCATCTGGAAAGCCTTGTTGGCAATATCTGAGATGGCGAACATTTCGTGGAAAGCATCTTTCAGATCAGCCCATTCCAGCAGATCTGTGATCTTCTTCTCCTTCTCTCTGATCTCAGCCCAGAGAGACTCATCCACAGGTGCATCAGGAATAGTGCTGTCATAATAGCGGTTCACGAACAGAAGAGTACGGTTCACCAGGTTGCCCAGGTTGCCGATAAGCTCCTTGTTCATCTTCTCCTGGAAATCCTTCCATGTGAACTGGAAATCAGACTTCTCAGGCCTGTTGTAGAAAATATAGAATCTCCATGCATCAGCAGGAATGCCTGTCTCAATGGCATCTGTTCCGAACACTCCAACGCCTCTGGACTTGCTGAACTTGCCATCCTCATAGTTCAGGTACTCAGATGAGCTCATATGATAGAGTTTGGTCCAATTCCTCTTTGAACCGATAAGTGTGCATGGGAAAATTACAGTATGGAATGGAATATTGTCCTTTCCGATAAACTGGAACAGCTGGACCTCTTCCTTGCCGGCAGCATCACTGCTCTCTTCCGGCAGCCACCATGATTTCCAGTCAAAGCCTGCCACTCCTTTGGCTGCAAGCTCATTGGCCAGCTGCTTGGTGATGGAGAGATATCCGATAGGAGCATTGAACCAGACATAGAAGACCTTGTTCTCATAACCGGACTTAGGAACCGGAATACCCCACTTAAGGTCTCTGGTTATGGCACGCTCGTTAAGACCGTCCCTGATCCATGCCTTTGTGATGTTGATGGCGTTGTCTGACCATTTTCCGTCCTGGCTCACTTTCTGCATCCATTCATCCAGCATACCGCTGATAGCCGGAAGGTTGATGTACAGATGCTTTGTCTCCCTGATCTCAGGGGTAGAACCGCAGGTTGAACATCTCGGTGATTTCAGATCCACAGGATCCAGCAGGGAACCGCATCCGTCGCACTGGTCACCGCGGGCATCGTCAGCGCCGCACTTAGGGCAGATACCTCTCACATAGCGGTCAGAGAGGAACATATTGCAGTGAGGGCAGAAAAGCTGCTTGTTGGTATGCTCTGAAATGAAACCGTTTTTCTCCAGATCCAGGAAAAGTCCCTGTGTTATCTCAGTGCACTCGTCATTGGAAGTGCGTCCGAACTTATCAAAATCGATATGGAACCAGTCGTAGATCTTTGTATGTTCCTTGAAGTAATAGTCACACAGTTCTCTCGGAGTCTTCTTCTCCTCCAGAGCCCTGGTCTCAGTGGCAGTACCGTATTCATCAGTACCGCATATATACAGAGTCTCATAACCGCGGCTGCGGCAGAAACGGGCAAATACATCTCCTGAAAGCATCTGGATAAGATTTCCCAGGTGCGGAATATTGTTCACATAAGGAAGTGCTGAAGTAATTAACCTTCTTTTCATAAGTGAAACCTCTTTATAAATGGCATTTATAACAGAATATAGCAAAATTCCACTTTTTACAATAGAACATCTATAATTGACAAATCTCCAAAGTCATTCTATTCTTATTGTTAGAGAAATTTTTCTTATTCAGATTTACAGAAGGACTATAATGGGCACACAGGAGAGGATTCTCCAGATTTTAAGACAAGGCGGATACAAAGAGCTTACACTGCTTCAGAAATATTTTATACCTATGGCTCTTCAGAACAGGAATATAATTGCTGAGGCAGGAAAAAACACAGGCAAAACAGTAAGTTATATAATCCCTATAGTCATCAATCTGGAAAATTCGGATTCCGGACTCAGGGTTCTGGTAATAGCATCAGCACAGGATGAAGTAAAGAAAATACAGGAGCAGTTCTCAATATTCCTCCAGAAAATGGAAAAACCGCTGCAGGCAGTGAGTTTCATCAAGGATAAGAATATAAAGAATGAGCTTCTGGTATTGGAACAGAAACCGGATATTCTGATATCCACCCCAGATAAAATCATAAATCATCTGCGGCTGGGCAATTTTGATATAAATAAGATTGACATCTGTGTCATTGATAATGGAATCAATCCTTATGAGGGTTTTGAGAAAGATATTGAATTCATTATATCAGAACTTCCGCAGAAAACACATTACTGGCTTTTCACAGACAACAGAGAAATGATCGCATCTTTCAACGATCTGATGTCCAATCCGTCCATTCTGTACAGTGAACAGGAAATAAATACATCTAGAGCAAGACAGGAGAACAGAAAAAAAACTATGAATTTTACAGAAGAACAGGAAAAGAATTTTTCAGAGATCATACAGAAAATCGTGAAGAAAATCAAAGAGGATGAGGATCCTAACGAACTCAACGCGTTCAAGAAAATCGTAAAGAAAAATGTGCCGTTTACACTGAGATCCTATTTCAGCGCATATCTTTTCAAGCAGATGGTTTCCGGCAATGCCACATCCAGACCGCAGCATAATACAGCAGAGACTGCAGCACCGGCTCCAAGACCAAGCATGAACAAGCCTGACAGGAATTACAAGACTCTTTTCTTCAACATCGGAAGATCCAGAGGACTGAATCTCCAGGCACTGAGAAAATTCATCATCGCCACAGCCAATATCGATCCGGAAGAAATCGGACAGATCAAGGTCCATGACAATTATTCTTTTGTTGATATCACTGAAGAGACAGCACAGGCTGTAATGGATGGAATCAATTCAAAGGTCTACAGAGGAAGAACTCTGGCCGTCAATTTTGCAAAGAAAGCAGCTGACAGCCAGAAAACAGAATAATAGGATTCAGCGGTTCATCCTCTCATCTGCGCTTTTGCACTCGATGCAGAGGATGGCATAAGGGAGAGCTCTTAGTCTCCCTTCTGAAATCTTTTTTCCGCACTGGAGGCAGAGACCATATCTGTTGGCCTGAATTCTTGCCAGTGCAGCATCTATCATGTGAAGTTTATTTACATCCTGAATACTCATTTTCTCCAGCATACTTCTGTCAATATCATCAGAAGTAATGTCCACATCATCCTTCGGAACTTCATCTGTCAGAAGGGAATTGAAAGAGTCGTCCCTGGAAGCAAGATTCTGGAGGATATCCTGCTTCAGAGCTAAAAGGGATTTTTTCATCTCTTCCTTAAATTTGTCTGCCATAAAACACCTCCAAGTTATTGTTCACGTAATTTGACTAAAAACTTGCTTTATGTCAACACACTAACGGAAAATTTCTATTTTTTTTTCATAATATTCAGCTTCCTGCATTCTGCCGCGCTTTCTGCATCCTGCACTGTATATACCGCACTTCCGGCAGAACACCCTGGAAGCCAATTCAAGCTCTGTTCCTGAAAAAAAATCACCCTCAAGAAGCTTTTCCAGAGCCCTGATATGAAATATCTCGATTTGACCATATTTTCTGGAAAGCTGATCCCAGTCCCCTGCTTTTTTTATCGTAAGCTCCCGGTTCAGATAACCCACAGGCTCTGCTGCTGTTATCCTGAGCCACAGCTCATAGTCTTCAGCCACCTCCAGAGTCTCATCAAAACCACCGGTCTCCAGAAACAGAGATCTCTCCATAATGACAGTTGACGGTCCCATCATACATTTCTGCAGTGCATCAGCAAAAACATTTCCTTCACGTCTGTGATGTCTGAACGCCTGTGACACTATTTTTCCATCTCTCAGCCATATCTCACCGGTATGGATGATCCGATAATCACTCTCCCTGAACATCTTCATCTGAAGTTCCAGTTTCTCAGGTTTCCACAGGTCATCCGAATCCAGAAAAGCTATATATCTGCCGGAAGATCTTTCCACACCGCGGTTTCTTACCAGCCCGACCATACCGCTGTGTGCATCCAGATGAAGCACACTTATACGGCTGTCCACGGCAGCCAGTCTATCAGCTGTTTCCCGGGTACCGTCATCTGAGCAGTCGTCCACGATAATAAGCTCCCAGTCGCTGTAAGTCTGTGCCAGCACCGATTCTGATGCAGCAGCAAGCATATCAGCCCGGTCATACACAGGAATTACAACTGAGACTATAGGTTCTGTCATTTATGAGATGCTTTTGATGGGATAATGAAAGTAAGGGCCAGTATCACTCCGCACACCACAATGGCAGCATCAGCCACATTGAAGGTAGGCCATCTTTCCATGCCGAAAAGCCCATAGAACTTCACATCCAGAAAGTCCACCACTCCGGCAGGACGGAAGAATCTGTCCACCAGATTTCCAAGACCGCCGCCGATAATACCGGCCAGACACCAGCGCTGCACACCTGATATTGAATCAGAACGGTAAGTGAAAATTCCCAGAAGGATCAGTGCAGCCAGAGGTATGATACAGAAAAGTACCACCTTCAGTCCCGGAGCCATAGAATCCCCCAGACTGAATGCAATGGCTGTATTTCTGGCATGAATTATCCTGAAAAATCCATCCAGACATGAAAATCCGATATGGAACTCCGGAATAAGTTTGACAATCATGCATTTGGTCATCTGATCCGCAGCTATGACAAAAACTGTCAGCAGAAACGGAAGAACACGTCTGTCTGAATTCACAGCCACCTCCATCACAGCCCTGTAGGCACATCAATGAAAACAGTCTCAATACCCAGTTCTGCCCTCACCTTCTCAGCCAGGTTCCGAACTCCATAGATCTCAGTCCGGTAATGCCCGGCAGAGATCATGTTGATCCTGTTTTCCAGACAGGTATGATAGACCACATGGGCTGCATCACCTGTTATATAAAGATCCACATCCTCATCTATAGCCTCTGCCACATCACTGTCACCGCCGCCGGTGATAACAGCACCTGTAATGTTTTTCTCTTTCCCGAAAGGCAGCACGGCCAGAAGCTCACGCCTGTCCAGTCCCAGCCGGTCCAGCACCTGAGAAACAGTCACAGGAGATTCAAACAGACCTTTCACACCCACCTGAACACCACGGAACCAGCCGAAAGGCTTCAGCTCCGTAAGTCCGGCAGCAGCAGCCAAAGACACATTGTTTCCTATCTCTGGATGAATATCCAGAGGAAGATGCACGGCATAGAGAGCCATATCATGCTCCATCAGAAATCTGAGCCGCTCATAATGGCTGCCTGTCACAGTCTGTTCATGTCCCCAGAAAATTCCGTGGTGGACCACCAGCATCTGTGCACCTGCCTCATACGCACGTCTGAAAGTCTCCAGACATGCATCCACAGCAAAAGCTATCTTTCCGATATCCTGTCTACACTGAACCTGGATTCCATTCCTGGATATATCGGTTCCATTCAGTTTATCTATATCAAGAAATCCTCTGAAATAGGCATCCAGCTCTTTAAGCAGCATTACAAACTCCTGATCTTTGTTAAATAATTATATATGAAAACACTCTTCTTGACAACAAACATTGTATAGAGTCATAATTTGTCCCATGAGCAATAACTACAGAGAACTGACAGTAAAAGAACTGGATCTTTCCACTCCAATGGAAGACATCCGTAAATACAGAGAAAAACATACTGATGTGGATGTCATAGGACAGCCGAGAGCATTGAGAGCCCTGCAGTTCGGCATGGATATCAATGAAGCAAGATACAACATCTTCATAACAGGAGAGCCAGGAACAGGACGGCATACAACTGTCAAGAATCTGCTGACAAAATACAAGAACAAGAAACCGCTGAAGGATATCGCATGTGTATGCAATTTTGCAGATCCGGATTCACCGGATATCCTTTATTTTCCAAAAGGCAAGGCAACCCTGTTCAAAGAAGCCCTGAAGAATTTCATTCTTCTGGCAAGAAATAAGATAAGACTTCAGATAGAGAACAATATCTTCAAGAATGAAAAAGAGAAGCTGATAAAACGGCACGAGAAGACTGAGAACAAATATCTGGATGACTTTGAGGAAGTGCTGGCCAAAGATCATTTTGTTCTGGTAAGCTCAGATAAGGAAAATGATGAGCAGCTGACAGAGATCATGCCCCTGTATGATGGAAATGCCACAAATTTTGACGAGCTCCATGACCTGCTGCAGGAAGGCAAAATAACAAAAAATGAATGGGAAAGCCTGCGGACCAGATATTACAGACATATGGACAAGCTGCAGAACGTACTGCGTCAGATGCAGAGCAACAAGGCCGAGCTTGAGGAAAAGATCAGGAACCTTCAGAAAAAACATGTGAAGCCTTTCCTTGAGACCGGTCTGGCACAGCTCAGGGAATCTTTCAAAGGCAAGGATATAAACCAGTATCTTACCTCGCTCCAGAACGATATTCTGGACAAGCTGGATCTGTTCATAGATGATGAGCCGGATAAAGATGCGCTGGAAGCACAGCTCATCCGTTATGAAATCAATATAATTTCTGACAATTCCAAGACCAAAAACTGTCCTGTCATATATGAGACACACCCTACATACACCAATCTTTTCGGAACCATCGAATACCGGACAGAGCTTAACGGGGAGACACGCACCAATTTCACCATGATCAAGGCAGGTTCCATGATAAAAGCCTCAGGCGGTTTTGTCATAATCAATGCTGAGGATCTGTTTCAGGATGAAAATTCCTGGGAATACATGAAAAGGACTCTGAAAAACGAAGAGATCCAAGTTCAGTCTTTGGGAAATCCTCTTAACATGGTGGGTATCTCGCTGAAACCAAAACCAGTCAAAATCGACGTGAAAGTCATCCTCATCGGCAGTGAGAAGATATATGATCTGCTGTATGAGACAGATGAGGATTTTGGAAAATTCTTCAAAATATCGGCTGAATTTGATTCGGAAATGCCTTTCACACAGGAAAACGCAGGGCAGTATGTATATTTCATCCAGGAGCTGATAAGAAAAAAGAAATTCAAGTCGATCTCTGACCAGGGAATCAATTATATCATAAAATATGGAAAAAAGCTGACAGAAGACAGGAACAAACTGACTACCAGATTCTCAAAAATTTCTGATATTCTGACAGAAGCAAACTACTGGGCCAGACAGATGGGACTGAAACAGATAACAGAAGAGGCACTGAAAAGAGCCGAGGATGAGAAAAAATATTTCGAGAGCCTTCAGGAAGAAAAACTTCTTGCCATGCTGTTCAACGGTACCATAAAAATACAGGTACAGGGCAGCCGGGTCGGAGCAATAAACGCCCTGACAGTGCTGAGCCGGGGCTCCTACTCCTATGGCCACCCTTCCCTGCTGACAGCCACATGTTCTGCAGGTGATGACGGAATCATAAATATTGAGAACGAAGCCGGACTCTCAGGAGAGATCTTCAATAAGAGCGTAATGATAATAGAAGGATTCCTGCGCCATCATTATTCTGACAATTTTCTTATGTCCTTCAGAGCCAGTCTGTGCTTTGAGCAGTCTTATGGAATGATCGACGGAGACTCTGCATCATCCACTGAAATTTATGCACTGCTCTCTGCCGTCACAGGAATACCGCTCAGACAGGATATAGCTGTCACCGGATCTGTGAACCAGTTCGGGGAAATACAGCCAGTAGGTGGAGTCAGCGAAAAAATAACAGGTTTCTTCGAGGTATGTGAAAAGCTTGGCATGACCGGTACCCAGGGCGTCATAGTTCCTGAGACCAACATAAACAATATTCTGCTGCCAGACAATATCCTTGATGCCATTGGCAGAGGTGTTTTCCATATCTATCCTGTCACTTCCATCAACCAGGGAATAGAGATACTTACAGGAATGAAGGCAGATGATTTCAATGCACAGGCAGTGAAAAAATTCAAGGAACTGAGCAAAAAAGCAAAAGACAGCAAATGAAGCAGAAAGAGGATTTCGATTCCTATTACAGTAAGATATGGGGAGAACGCTGGGAGACACTGAAAGCAGCTTTTGCCCAAGAACCAGGATATCATACTCTTGATAAAGGGCTGCTGAAACCATATTTTCTGGACAGAGCATCCATATATCCTGCACAGGCACTGGATGTACAGCCAGGCGACAATGTTCTGGATATGTGCGCCGCTCCAGGTGGCAAGACTCTGGTGCTGGCACTGGCAAAAGGATCTGCCGGCACTCTCACAGCCAACGACAGATCACCAGACAGACGTTTCAGGCTGAAATCAGTCATAACAGAACATCTGCCGGAAGAAATTGCCAGGACAGTCAGGATAACAGGATATGACAGCACCACCTGGGGTATGTTTGAGCAGAATGTATATGACAGGATCCTTCTGGATGCACCATGCTCATCTGAGCGGCATGTGTTCAACTCTCCCCATTATCTGGAACAGTGGACTTGTTCAAAAACCAAACAACTTGCCATCAGACAGTTTGCCATGCTGGCGGCAGCCTTTGACGCCGTCAAGCCAGGAGGACGCATCGTATATTCCACCTGCTCAATTTCACCTATGGAGAATGATCAGATCATAGAAAAGCTGCATAAGAAAAGAAAGGGACTTTTCACCGTGATACAGACACAGCCTGAAATCGGAGAAAAGACACAGTATGGGGTGCATATTCTGCCGGACACCACAGGATTCGGTCCAATTTATTATGCGGTGATCGAAAAAAATTAAAGGGAAATACAGATGACAAGCGTAGGAATAATAAGATGTGAGAATTATGAGCCAGATACGATTCAGGGTAAAGTCAATGAGCTGCTGGATATGACAGGAGCTTCCGCATTCACCGGAAAGAAAATACTGCTGAAGCCCAATATTCTGTATGCTGAAAGCCCGGAAAAGGCAGTTACAACCCATCCTGAATTTCTGCGGGCAGTCATACTTTACTTCCAGTCACATGGAAACACGATTTTTGTGGGGGACAGTCCTGCTTTCCAGAATCAGACAGCTGCTGGGAAAAAGACCAGACTGAAGAATGTCACAGAGGAGTGCGGAGCCACCTGGTATGATTTCTCCAATGCGGCAACCATTGATTCTCCTGAAGGCAAGCTGGTGAAAAGCTTCCAGCTGGCAGACATACTGAAGGAAGTGGACACAGTCATATCCCTGCCTAAAATGAAGACCCACGAGCTCATGTATTATACAGGAGCTATGAAAAATCTTTTCGGACTCGTTCCAGGACTGAACAAATCTGGATTCCATCTGCGATTTCCTGAAAAGAACAACTTTGCACAGATGATCGTTGATCTGAACATAGCCGCCAAGCCTGCATTTGCCATTATGGATGCAGTGGTGGGAATGGAAGGGCCAGGTCCCGGAGGAGGAACACCGCGCCATGTGGGACTGCTTCTTGCTTCGGCCAATGTGCTTGCACTGGATATGGCAGCATCCACCATCATGGGATATAGACCCATGGATATCCCGATATTGCGGAAAGCCCTGGAGTCACAGCACTGGCTGAAACAGGGAGAAAAAATTGAATACCCGGCTCTGCCCCCGGAAGAACTTATCATAAAGGATTACAAACTTATAAAAAAGCTAAAGGACAATTCAGTATTCAGACAGTATATGCCGGATTTCATGTTCAGGATCCTGCAGAGCCTTACTGTCAGAAAACCATTTTTTGATCCGGAGAAATGCGTCCTCTGCCAGGAATGTGTCAGAATATGTCCTGCCAAAGCACTGACACTGAAAGACAGCAGGATCAGCCCTGACTATAAGAAATGCATCCGGTGCTACTGCTGCCATGAGATCTGTTCAAAACATGCCATAGATCTGAGACGCTTCTGAAAAAAAGACAGATCTTCAGCTTGGCATAAGTCAATGTATAAGTTTTATATTTCGTGATTTTATTCTCATTGAGAGTTATTATACGACATCCTCTGTTTATGTTTTTCATAAAGTTTTTTGCCGGTTTAGCACTTGCAGTATTTACAAGGTCAATATTTTTATATCGGACTCTGAAACTGTTTGAATGGTCATGCCCTGAAAAAACAGCAAGTACTGGATTTGAAGATTTTTTATTCAATTCAGCAATCGCCTGGAATTCTCCATGATTATAAAATCCCGGACATGGCTTCTCCAAGACAAATCCATCTTTAATTTTTAACAATTTAGGAATACATAAATAGTATTTATCACCATCAAAGTGGTTTACGAACTTACCTGAATATTTTCTGTCAATTTTCCAGAATAAAGAGTCACAAATTTCCTCCACAATAA
>JAKSTW010000039.1 GCA_024402405.1 Spirochaetia bacterium
AAGGGAGTATGTGAGGATTATTATGAAGAGGATGATGATCAGATACTGTTCAACTCCAATCGTTTTGATAAAAATGGACTCTGGCAGAACTCTCTGATTTTTGAGATCACTTATGACAGTGTGCTTAAGGACAGGGACACAGCTATGAGGAAAGGTCTTTATGTGTCAGGTTCTCTGGAATATGCTCCTAGACTGGCAATCAATGATTTCAGAGGCGAGGCTGACTTCATTAAATATGCGTTTGAGCTCAGGTATTTTGTTCCTGTGGTGAAGTTTGATGAGGATAATCTGCTGGCCGGTGTCTATTTCGGAACATCTTTTCTGTGGGATTATATTGAGGGTGATAAGATCCCTCTGTATGCCAGACAGCATATAACTTCAACTTTGTCTACCACTGCCGCATTGGGTGGTCTGGTGCGCGGTTATGAAAAATACCGTTTCGACAGTGAGTTGAAATGGGCCAGCCGCAATGAGTTCAGATTCAATACAAGAAAATTTCATATAACAGATGTAAACAAGATGGATGTCTTCCTCCGCTTCAGTGCTCTCGGGTTCTTTGATTTCGGATATTATGGAACTACAGATGGTGATGACGGAGATATGATATGTTCTTCCGGTGCAGGTGTGCTGGCATCTTTCATGGATATACTCTCTGTGTCAATGTATCTGGCATGGCCGATGGCTGAGAAAAGGCTGGATGGTTACAGGGTGGTTCCTGTGTTTGGATTCGGATTCAAGTTCTGAGTGAGGTTGCAAGAATGAGACTGTTTGTAGCTGTGAGATTTGAAGATCCTGTCAAGCAGGTGATATACAACTGGCAGGAGCTGTTCCGGCATTCTTCATTTTCCGGGAACTTCACTGCGAAGGAAAATTATCATATAACCATAAAATTTCTTGGTGATACAGAGCCTGAAATGATAAAGCCTCTGTGCAGAGCTCTCAGAAGTGTGGCTGCAAAGGCAGAGCCTTTTGTCATTGAGCCTGGTCGTGCCAGTACCTTCAGAAAAGGTGATGAGTCACTGCTGTATCTGAGTGTGGACACAGGAAAGGAAGCACTCTGGAAGCTGGCTGATTTCACTGAGGATGAGCTTGCCGGAATAGGTATCCCCAGAGAGGACAGACCGTTTAAATCCCATATCACATTGGGACGCCGTGTCAGATTCAGCGATGAGTTCAAGTTCGTGGCTGAAGATGTGGGACCGATTTCATTCACTTCCAATGCCAGAGGACTGTCTCTGATGGAAAGCACCAGGGAGAAGGGCAGGCTGGTCTATAAGGAACTGTACTTCTTTCCGTTCAGAAGAGAAAGACAATAAATAAAGTTTTTATTCTGCAGCACGTTCCAGGTCACGCTGCTTTATGGTCTCACGTTTGTCGTATAGTTTCTTTCCGCGGCAGATACCCAGCTCCAGTTTTATTAGCCCATTCTTCAGATAGAATTTGATGGGAACCAGTGTGAAGCCTTTTTCCTCCACTTTTCTTCTGAGCTTCCGTATTTCTTCTTTGTGTGCCAGCAGCTTGCGCTCTCTTTCCGGCTCATGATTGTGAAGATTGCCGAATGGATATGGGGATATGTGGAAACCCTCCAGATACAGCTCCCCATCCTTTATTCTTGCGTAGGAATCTCCGAATGAGAAGCGGTTCTCTCGCATGGACTTGACCTCTGTTCCCTGGAGTTCTATACCGCATTCTATTGAATCTTCAATGAAAAAATTGAATCGGGCTTTCTTATTTACAAGCAGTATTTTTATATTCTCTTCTGACATATTATTTCCTTACAAGTGCTACCCTGAATCCCAGGAAAGGTGTGTGCCATTCAGGTGGCTGGGAGCCTCTTGTCCATACATTTTTGCCGCCCCGGACAACTTTCTGTATTCCGTCAAAATCATCTGTCATTATATCTGCGTAGAATGTGCCTGCGGGATAATACCAGTTGCAGCACCAGTCCCATACGTCCTGACTGTCATGATATATTCTGGCGAAAGCCTCCCATTCATATTCATCAGGAAGTCTGAAATAATATTTATCTCTCAGTTCCGCAGGGAGTTTTCCATTGAGCCATGTGCAGTAGTCCATGGCATCCTGGTATGTCACATCCCTCACTGCCTGACCGGCATTTGTTTCTGTGGATGTATGTCTGAACTGCTCATATTCTGCTGCCGTGATCTGATGGGATATATAGAATTCTTTTATATGCATTGAATATGGGGCAGGGTCGTTTTCAGTGGCTGTCATCCACTGGTCATCCCTGAGTGATGGATTGCCCAGCATGTAAGTGCCTTCCGGTACATTCAGCAGTTCCATTCCGCAGGCTGATATATTCTTTTTATCAGAGTTCTCAACAGTAGTGCCAAGGGTAGATGCATATTTTTTCAGTGCATCTGTGGTTTTCAGCTTATTGTGTACGGCAACAGCGTTGTCTGATGAAAGTGAGGTGATCAGGTGGACCAGTATCAGCGGATTTTTTCTGATGAGGGTATAAATTCCGTCTGATGCAGCTGCCAGTGCTCCAGGAGTCAGAACCATATTGTCTGCATGAAATGATGTGTATGCGGCGATGAAATCTGACAGCAGTTCCTCGGAAAAAATATTCTTCATGGATTCCAGAAGAAATTTTTCAGTCTGGGCTCTGTCATGATTTGAGTTTGAAAGGGCTTTTACCGTGTTCAGCAGCACCGGTTCAGGTCTGTATGAGCTGGAGAATGAGTTGATGAGTCCCCATGATGAAAATTCTCTGAAACTTGTCTGGAACAGACTGTCAGGATCTGACATGGACATCTTCACTGATATTTTATCTTTCCTTGGAAAGAACTTTGATGCGAAGATCCTCCCTTTTACATCTGCTGTTATATCTTCCTGTCTGAATCCAGTGTGTCTGAAACTGAAAGTATGCTCTCCTGCCGGTATGAATTCTCTGCATGGCGTTGTGCCCACATATGTGCTGTCCATCCATACCGGTATGTTTTCTGGTTCTGAAGTGAATGTGATCAGTGTCCCATTGTTCTTTATTCCCGGTCTGAACATGAAAAAATATATGACCAGTATTATTATCAGTGAATACAAGGCAAACAGATAATATCCCGGTCTGATTCCCAGTATGGGTCTGAGCTTTACTTCTGTACTGTCCGGAGCTGATTTCTTCTTAAGCATTGACTGATTATATGAAATTGCTGAGTCACTTGTCAACGGAATATGATTATGATAAATTCTATAGGATCATGGATAAATTTTTCAGTTCCATTCAGTTATATACAGAGAGATTCCTCACACACCGCCGTAAGGTTCGGGCAAGAAAACTTGAGCGGCAGAAGCGTTCCGGTGTGGTCATGGACTGGGTGAAATCTTTTCTGTGGGCTGCCATGGTGGTGCTGCTGGTGAATCAGTATTTTTTCCAGGCATATCAGATCCCGTCAGGCTCTATGATGAACACTCTGCTGATAAAGGACAGGATTTTTGTCAATAAATTCTGCTACGGGCCTGACCTTGTTCCTGGTCTGTGGACGCTCCCTGGACTGAAATCCCCTGAGCGCGGCGATATCATTATTTTTGAGAGCCCGTCCTATATATCACATGGACCTGTATTTGATGTGACACAGCGTATTCTTTATATGGTCACTCTTTCACTGGTGGATCTGGACAGAGATTCAGCCGGTGAGCCAAAAGCTCATTTTCTTATCAAGCGTGCTGTTGGAACAGGAGGAGACAGGCTGAGGTTTGTTGACGGAAATCTGGAGATAAGACCGGCTGGTGTCTCAGAATGGATCAGAGAAGCTGATTTCTCACATATAAACAGAGAACCTGCAAAGACCAGACGGCTGGTCAATGAGGATGATTACAGTCTTTTCCGGACTTATGGATATGCCAGCGCCTATTACGAGGCTGGTCTGTATGTGGAATCTTCTGTCCGTGAGAAACTGAGACAGATGGATGATATTTATGTTGATCCGCTTGCCTGCTCAGAGTTCAAATATGAGATGCGGTGTGCCATTGATCCGTCAGATTCTGCATGCCGCAGGGCGTGGTGCAAAAGCACCCAGGGCTGGTACATTCCTGAGGGATATATGATGCCGCTGGGAGAAAACCGTGATAATTCCAGGGATGGCCGTTATTTCGGTCCGGTCCGGAAGGACAAGGTTCTTGGACAGGCTATGTTCATCTACTGGCCTGCCGGCAGGAGCGGTCAGATCAGGTGATGAAAAAATTCTACAGGTTTCCGAGAAGCTACAGAAACAGGAATAAGGTCAGAAAACCAGTTCGTAAGAAAGATATAGTGCTTCTTGTGCTTCTGTGTTTTTTCACATATTCGATTTTTTCAACTTTTATTATCCGCACTGTCAGAATAAGTAATGGCTCCATGTCTCCTGCGTACAATCATGGCGATGTGGTTCTGGTGTCCGAGGCAGGATTCTGTTTTTCAGCCGGAAACAGGTTGAAAAGAGGTGATGTAGTTCTTCTCAGACCATCTTACTATAGGGAAATTCCGGTATATATCAGAGCCTGTGATTTTATCGGCAGATTTGTCACATTGCAGTGTTTCAGCATTGCTTCTGTAATGGGATATGACTCAGGATGTGTGATCAAACGTATCATAGCTTTGCCTGGTGATGTGGTGAAGGTGCATGATAATGTGGCCTATGTCCAGCCGGGAGGAAAGGGTGATTTCATTTCCGAGAAAGAGCTGGGTATCACTGGAAATATTCTGTGCAGTCCTGGAATATTACTGCAAAGAGATACTGCTCCTGAGAAAGTAGACAGCAGACAATATTTTGTGCTCAGTGACAACAGGGATTATATCTCTGATTCCAGGAGTCTGGATAATGTGGATTTTTCTGCTGTGAAAGGAAAAGTCCTGTGCATACTTGGTGTGAGACATAAGTGATCAATCCCGACTGTTCTCTTTATATTCATATTCCATTCTGCAATTCCAAATGCAGCTACTGTGATTTTTTCTCCATTACGGATCATTCCCTTGTCGAATCGGTCATAGACCGCACCATAAGACAGATAGACGGATATATTGAATTTTTCGGTGTAAAAAATATACCTACCGTGTATATCGGAGGCGGTACTCCTACCTCCATTCCTGTAGGCCTATTGAAAAAACTGCTGGAACATGTGGGTCATCTTCCTCTGATATCAGGTGCTGAGGTCACTGCAGAGGCCAATCCTGAGACTGTGACTCCTGAACTTCTGGCTATGCTGTCCGACAGCTGTGTGAACAGGCTGAGTATGGGAATACAGTCATTCAATGCAAAGACGCTGGCCACACTGGGGCGGCATTGCACTCCTGATGTGAATCTCAGGGTTCTGGATACTGTGAGCCGGCTATGGCACGGACGGCTGAGCCTGGATTTCATATCAGCGGTGCCGTATCAGACCTGTGATGATGCCATAGCAGATTTGCAGCAGGGAATCGCATACAGTCCTGACCATATATCACTCTATTCTCTGACACTGGAGGATGGAACAGCACTGGCACGCCGTTTTCAGCCTGATTCTCCGCTGATTGATGATGAAGTGTGGATAAAAGGGGCTGAATATCTGGAAGAACATGGGTACAGAAGATACGAGATCTCAAATTTTTCTCTGCCTGGATATGAGGCTGTGCATAATTCCAGGTACTGGAAACTGCTTCCGTACATAGGGGTGGGACCTGGCGGCGTATCTACGCTGCATGATGAGAACTGCACCTTGCGCCGTATTTCCAATGTGCATGATATACGGAAATATCTGGACAGTCCTGACATTTTCTGCGGTGCTGAGACTGAGAGCATCAGCCGGAAAGATTACCTGTTTGAGTACCTTATGATGGGATTCCGTACCATGAAAGGCATCAGCTGCAGTGATTTCAGCCGTATTTTCGGAGATGTCCCGGAAGTCTTTATCCATGATACATGGAAAAAATGGCAGGCTGACGGATCCACAGCCGGAGACAGCGAGTATATGTGCCTGAACAGCCGGGGACTGCTTTTCCTGAATCAGTTTCTCATTGATGTTCTGGCAGAACTGGATGTCACTTTGTCCGCTTCTCTTTGATCTTCATCCATACAGCCAGCGGCAGTGCCATGCAGGAGATGACTGCGCAGATCTTGAATGCGCTGGCCATGGTGAATATGTCACTGAGATAACCTGTTATTGTAAGTGCTACGGCGATGGTGAGAAAGTCGATCATGCTGTATATACTGCTGAATGTGGTAGGGTAAAGAGCTCCTCTGTCCTGCATCATGGCCATTATGACCGGTGCTGTGGCAAAAGAGAAGAATCCCACAAGAATTATGAATATCTCCATTATCACAGTATGGTTTGGCATAAGGCTGAAGAATACGAATGCAAATGTGAGCATCGGGGTGATTATACTGATGAAAATTATGGTGTTCAGCTTGCCAAGCCTGTCGGATATGATGCCGGCCAGAAAAGTTCCTACTACTGCTGCAAACTGCAATGCTGCCAGAGATGCCCCTGAGAACCACAGTGAATATCCTCTTTCTGTAAGGTAAGTAGGCAGGAAGGAGTTGAGGACTGATGCCACGAAAGCTCTGGCCAGGGACAGCAGGAAACATACAGTGATGAATCCTCTGTATTCTGAAAGTATTTTAAGAAATGGTGCCTCGGCTTTTTTTGATGAATGGTGGGCTCCGTCTTTCTTTGTGCGGAATTTGAAGAATATCAGGGCTGAGATCAGAAGAGCTATAGGAAAGAGAAAATATATCCTTTTTTCACCCCAGGCGGCCACAGCTGCCAGTACGATGATAGGTCCGAATCCTCTGGCCAGTTCTCCTCCTGTCATGAAGAAGCTCATACCTGCTCCAGAGCGGGAACCTGCGTGCTCTCTGGTCATTACCATGGCGGCAATATGATAGAAACATGCGCTGATGCCCATGATCAGGATCAGAAGACAGAGCACCCAGTAGGTCGGTGCCAGAGTTATGCAGCATATGGCCGCAGATGTCACCAGAAGGGTGGTGCACAGGATCAGCCTGTTGTCATGCCTTGCAACTATCTTTCCGAATGCAGGATTGAAGAATGCAGGCAGTCTGTGGAACAGGGATATCATGCCTCCCATTGTATAGTTCATTCCCAGATTCTGTATGAGAATAGGAAGCAGCGGTGATACGAAATGGCTGAAAATATCGTGAGAAAAGTGGGATAGCCCCATGCATGAGACTGCGAAGATGTCAAACTTCTCTTTCTTGGAATCACTCATTATTTTGTAATCTCTCCTTCAAACCAGCCCAGAAGCGCATTGATCCTGTTGGTGATGGCACTGTTGATCTTTTTCTCCATGAACGGAACAGAGACAGGGCTGCACAGACCTGTATTATTCACCAGAATTTTATCATCCTGAACAAATATATCAAGAAGGAAAATGAAATTATTTTCATCTACAGCCTTGAATCCGGCATATTTCAGCTTGGTCAGGTTTGTTATCTGCAGATTGATATGATTGTCCTGGATCTGGTAACAGAAAAGATAATTGTTGGTTCCGAATCTGGAATCCTCCATCTGTGCCAGCAGTGAATAGTTCTGTGGAAGCTCTTCTGTGAATACCGGATCAGACTGCGGTGCTGCGGCCTCTTCTGAATCTATGACATAAGCCTCGGTGAAAAGTGTGGTCATCTCCCCGGCGCTTTGGGAATAATACTGTGTTCCTTTTATTGTGGAAATGGATGTGAGGATATTCATTATATCTGTCACTGTTTTTCCGTTGGACGGATATTCATTGGAATTTTCGACTTTGATCCTGAAGCCATCTTCTTCTTTTTCTGCCCAGACAGACTGGATCAGCAGGATGGCCATAAGCATCAGAATGATTTTTTTCAGATTTGTTCTCATATTTATATGATAATAACTTAAAAATATGAATGCAATACAGTCCTGATTATGTTATAGTATTTGTCATGTTGATAAGAAATGTTTTGAAGTCGGATATGGACAGCATAATGGAAGTGGAGGAGAGTTCCTTCATACCTGACTGCCAGGAAAGCCGACAGGTTTTTGCATCACGGCTGGAGACTTTTCCCCAGGGTTTTCTGGTGCTGGAGGATAATGGTAAGGTGCAGGGATATTTCTGCAGCGAGCTTTGGAGGGAACTGCCTCATGACAATAAGATCTTCAGATTGGATCATGATCCTGGAACTGTGCATGATCCTTCAGGTTCTGTCCTTTATATAAGTTCTTTCGCACTGCTTCCGGCAATGCGGGGAATGAAGCTGGGAGAAGCGTTTTTTCATGGCTGCCTGAAGAGAGTGACAGAATGCTGTGCAGGTCTGCGGAGTGTGATCCTGCTGGTCAGCCAGGAGTGGGATGCCGCAAGGCATATTTATGAGAATGAGGGATTCCGTATAATAAGGCAGATTCCTGGGTTCATGCCGTCTGATAATATTCCAGGCGGTGCTGATGGTATTATTATGGTGAAGGAGATTTTATGAAAACAAGACATTTTTTTGCAGTTTTAACTTTGATTTTTGTATTGCTGTTTACCGGCTGTGCTACACTTGGGGGAAATGGCAGTACCGAGCCGTCATCTGATATTGTTATCCTTTATACCAGTGATGTGCATTGCGGAATTGAGGACAATATAGGATTTGCAGGACTGGCCTCTTATAAAAAACACATGGAGGAAATGACTCCTTATGTTACTCTGGTGGATGGCGGCGACAATCTGCAGGGTGGTATCATGGCGGTGATCTCTTCCGGTGAGTATATAATAGATATAATGAACCGAATGGGTTATGACATGACTGTGCTGGGAAATCATGAGTTCAATGTAGGCATAAAACACCTGACTGAGCTTATTGACAGCAGGGCAGATTTCCAGTATCTGAGCTGCAACATAACCTACACTGGAAGCCAGGCCGATCCTTTGAAAAATGTAAAGCCTTATATAATAAAGGAATATGGAAAAACAAAAGTGGCTTTCATAGGTGTATCCACTCCAGATTCCATGGTGACATCATCTCCATATCATTTTCAGGAAAACGGTGAGATCGTGTATGATCTGGCTGGCGGTGATGATGGTATGAGACTGGCAGAAGTGGTTCAGGCCAATATTGATGAGTGCTACAGTCTGGGAGCTGATTATGTCATTCTGGTCACACATCTGGGATATATGATGCTGGAACCAGAGTACACTTCCAAGACTCTGATCAGCCGTATCTCCGGATGCGATGCTGTTCTGGATGGACATGCCCATATGCTGATACCATGTGCCATGACTGCTGACAAAACCGGAAAGTTGGTGCCTGTCACTTCTGTAGGAACCAAGATGCAGGGTATAGGACAGCTGGTGATCACCAGTGACGGTCATATCTATTCAGGTATGATCTCTGACTATGAGGACAAAGATAAGGATATTGAGTCATTTATAGCTGAGGTAAAAAGCCGTTTCAACGATCAGATTTCTGAGATCGTGGCCACCGCTTCTGATTCAATTTCCATATCCGACAGTGAGGGGAAGAGGCTTGTGAGAAAAGCTGAGACTGGCATAGGCAATCTGGTGGCTGATGCATACAGAGCTGTTATATGCGCTGAGATAGGACTGGTGAATGGCGGCGGACTGCGTAAATCACTGCCGGCAGGAAATATCACTTTGGGAAATATTATAGATGTAACACCATTCGGAAACACAGTAAGTCTGGCAGAGGTGTCGGGACAGCATATCCTTGATTTTCTGGAGATGTCATACAGACTGGTGGACAGAGCAGGGACTGAGAATGGAGGATTCATGCATGTTTCCGGACTCAGATTCACAATAGATTCCAGCATCAGCTCTACTGTGAAATTGGATGATCTGGGCTGTTTTCAGACAGTTGCCGGTGAGCGGAAAGTGAAGAATGTGGAAGTTCTGGATAAGAATGGCCAGTATGTGCCCCTTGATCCTGACCGGAATTATACTGTGGCCACCACAGATTATATCCTGAAGAAAGGCGGTGATGGAAACGTTCTGCTCATAGATGATAAGATTTTGTTTGATCTGAGCCAGGCTGATTACATGGTGCTGGCTGAGTATATCCGTGATGTTCTCCATGGCGATCTGTCACGCTACTATCATACAGAAGGAAGGATCAGGGTAAAGTAAGACGCTGGGGAAGAGGATGGATTATAAAAAAAACTTATCTGAACGCGATATAATCACAAAATACATTCTTTCGGCAATTGAACAGTCTGGTTGGAACAAACAGACTCAAATCAGAGAAGAAGTGTCTTTTACAGCAGGTCGTATTTTTGTAAAAGGAAAGAAAACAAAACGCGGTGAACAAAAACGTGCAGACATCGTAATTTATTATAAACCAAATATTCCTGTTGCAGTTGTAGAAGCTAAAGACAATAATCACACAGTAGGGGCCGGAATGCAGCAGGCTCTGGAATATGCAGGAACTCTAGATATTCCTGTTGCAATTTCCAGTAATGGTGACGGTTTTGTAATTCAGTATTGTAAAAATTGTGGTCCTGTTGTAACAGAAAATGCAGATCTAGATCACTTTCCAACTCCTGACGAACTTTGGGAATGCTATAAAAAATACAACGGTCTTGTGACAAAAGAAGCGGAAGAAATAACTCTTTCATCTTATTTTTTCGATTCAAATGGTCGCGCTCCTCGTTATTACCAGCGGATTGCTATTAATAGAACTGTTGAGTCAATTGCAAAAGGTCAAAATCGAATCCTTTTAGTAATGGCAACAGGAACCGGAAAAACTTATACTGCGTTCCAGATTATTTACCGTCTTTGGAAATCAGGCTGTAAAAAACGAATTCTATATTTAGCCGACAGAAACAATCTTATTACTCAGACAAAAAAAGGTGATTTCAAGAATTTCAAAGATAAATGTCATATCATCAAACACAAAAAAATTGATAAGTCTTATGAAATCTATCTGGCACTTTACCAGGGACTTACAAATTATGATGATGAAACTGATGCTTACAAACAGTTCAGTCCTGATTTTTTCGACCTCATCATTGTAGACGAATGTCATCGCGGATCAGTTGATGAAGACAAAGCATGGCATAAGATTTTGAATTATTTTACTTCTGCCACACAGATTGGTATGACTGCCACTCCAAAAGAAACAAAATCTCTTTCAAATATAGAATACTTTGGTGAGCCACTTTATACATATTCACTTAAACAGGGGATTGATGACGGCTTTCTTGCTCCATACAAAGTTCTTCGTGTTGGAATGAATGTTGATCTGGAAG
>JAKSTW010000004.1 GCA_024402405.1 Spirochaetia bacterium
GGAGAGTAGGTCGTTGCCAGGCTTTCTTTTTTCTTATCACCTTATCTCTATCGTTCCAGAACTTATTTCTCTGATTTTATCCTGAAATATTTCTAATTCATCTTTTGCTATTTTTATTTCAATTATAATATTTTCTTTGAATTCTTCTTTACATATTTTTATATTGCTTTTTTCAATAATATATTTTACCTGATTGTACAGTTCATATGGTACCGTAAGATTTATAGATATTTCTTCTACATATATCTTAGTCTTTAGGTTGGCAATGGCATCCTTTGCACTCTGAGTATATGCTTTTACCAGACCGCCGGTTCCAAGCAATGTACCGCCAAAATACCGCACAATAGTACACAGTACATTCGTCACATTACTGCCATCTAGCACCTGAAGTGCTGGTCTTCCGGCTGTACCTTTTGGCTCACCATCATCTGACATGCCAAGTGTCTGGCTATTTTTCATCCCCAATTTAAATGCATACACAACATGCCTGGCACCCGGATGCAATTCTCTGAGATTTTTTATTATTTCTTTGACTTCTTTTTCAGACTTTACTGGAAAACACTGTCCTATAAATTTTGAGTTTTTGACTGTCAGTTCTGTATAGCTCTCTCCATCAGGAACCAGAAACTGATCTGCCATCTTACTCCTCTTGACTGTTCATCATGTTTTCTACAGTTGTCTCCAGATATTCTTGGAAATTTCCGTACACTATCTTATAGAAAAATCTGACGATACAGTCATTGCATACCACAAAACAATCATTGTGATTGAATCTTGTGACCTGATCCTTTATGTATTCAATAATCTTTTCTTTAGATGTATCAGCAAATTTGGCTTTTTCCAGTCCCATTGATTTTCTGTACAGGCAGTCTGTATAACTCTCACTCTCAAAAACCTCATCGATGCTGAGTGTAAGTGTGTCTCCCTCGGTCACATTGCCAGAACATACATCGCAGGAGCCTACTTCCAGTTTTGCTTTCTTATATTGCAGTGAATTATTGCATATACGGTCAATATAACTGTATAGCATCAGCAGCTTCGGTATATCTCCGTCTTTCTGTTCTCTGGCCCACTGGATCAGCGTTTTCCCATCTTTTCCCATTGCGTTGAATGATGCCTTGGCATTTAACAGCAGCTGGACTGTTTCGATCTGGTTATTATATACTGCTTTTCCAAGTGCTGTGAGATTATCAATATCTGTAACTTCCAGATTTTTGATTTCCTTTAAATATTCCTGGAGCCTGTCTGTATCTCCGGTTTCTGCTGCGTTAAAAAAATCTATTGATGAAACCATTTTTACCTCTGCTAAAGTCGTTCTGTAAATTTATAATGTGTCTGCTGAAGGCCAAGACCCTTGAAAAAATCCAAAGCTCTGTTTCTGACGATATTGCAGGCAACCTCAAAGAATTTGCATCCCTTTTCCTGCGCTATATCTCTCATATTCCAGTACAGAAGTTCTCCGATTCCCTGGTCTCTGTATTCAGGCAGGACAAACATCTCAACTATTTCTCCTATCGGAGATGTGTGATGAAGGATATTTCTGATCTGAAGGCTGATGAATCCCAGTGCCTCGCTGTTTTTTTCTGCAAGATAATAATAGGTATCTGGATCTGTAAGATTCCTTCTGAATACCTGGTCAAATTCAGTTTGGGTAGGATTTTCTCCTTCCAGCCTGCATATGAAGTTGTAGATGACATCAGCATCTCTGATCTCAGCTTTTCTTAAAATCACATCATCAACCATATTATCTATTTTAATATAAGTTTAATTATGAGTAAACATCTTTTCTTGTATGTTCTAGACATAACCATTGAAAAAATGATATATTCGACACTTGTAAAATAAGGAGAAAAATTATGTCTATTGTGTTGGTTTGCCTTGAAAAAGGCATGAGGGAGGCTACATGCTGAGCTATCTTTGGCTTATAAGTGGCCTTTACATGGGATGGTCACTGGGTGTAAATGACCCGTCCCATATTTTTGGTACAGCTTACATCACAAAAATGCTTAAATGGAAGACAATTGCCATTCTGCTTTGTGTTTTCATCATCCTTGGTGCTGTACTCCAGGGAAAGTATGGTCTGGAGACTCTTAAGAGCCTCGCTTCACAGACTAACCTTTCTGCTTTTATCACAGCCTTTGTTGCTGCTACAACTGTTCTTATCATGGCTGGTAAATTCAACCTGCCTGCTTCTACATCACAGGCTATGTTCGGTGCTATTATCGGTATCGGTCTTGTGAACCATAATGCGAACTTTTCAAAAGCTCCTGCAATTATGTCTTCATGGATCCTTACCCCAATCGGATGTATTCTCATCACACTGGTACTTTATCCTCTGTTCGTTCTTATCTTCAACAAAATGGGAATCGCAGACAAAAATGGTGAGATGAATATGAATGGTACTCCTGCACAGAAGAAAAGATACACAGCCATCCTGAACACTGGTGTAATTCTTGCCGGATGTTACGGAGCTTATGCTCTTGGTGCCAACAACCTGGCAAATGTTACAGGTGTTTACTATGGAACACTTCTCAATGAGGCAGGTGCGATCTGGATCGGTGCCATCAGTATCTGTATCGGTGTTGTCACATATGGTAAGAAGATCACAGATAAAGTTATGCAGACTGTAGGAAAGGATCTGGTTGCCCTTACTCCATTCGGATCTTTCAATGCCGTTATTGCCATGGCCATTGTAATGCAGATCTATGCTGTCATCGGTATTCCTGTATCTTCTGCACAGGCTCTGGTAGGTGGTACACTGGCAGTAGGTATCATCAGAAAGCAGCTTAACAAGAGAAGTGTCAGAGCTCTCCGCAATACACTGCTTGGATGGATCTTCACACCTATCATGGGATGTGTTCTTTCCTTCGCTATTTATTTCGTAGTAAAAATGTGCGGTCTCAGCTGAGATTCGTGATTTTTATCTGAATCAAGGGCAGTCATACGGCTGCCCTTTTTTATTATTTTTTTCTATGATTTTTCCGATAATTTATATAAATGGCTAAAACAAAAAGAAAATCTTCTAGAAAGAAACATAATAAGACAAAACCTCTGGGATTCCTTTTCTGGGTTGCTCTTATTGCTTGCATTATTGTTGTGTTTATGATGGTGCACGACAATATGGCAAAGACCTTTGGAAATAAATGCTTTATGGACATTTTTAAAATTTCCAGAGAAGAACCCAGCCTTGAGATAAAGAGCAAGGAAATTCCTGTTCCTAAGGAAGAAAAGAAGGAAGTTAAGAAAAATACAGTAAAACCTGCAAAGGATAATATAGTCAAGATCGGTGAGATCGTTGTTCCTGCCGGGAATGATGGCGTTAAGCCTGATGTGAAGGTGAAGCAGAATGTTGCATCCAGCAGCCGTGATTCTGTGCTGTATTTTGTCTCTGTGGCTGATAATGGCGAAATAAAACTTAATAAAGTGAACCGTAAAATACTTTTCAGCACCACACCGCTGGAAGCTACCATAGTTGCACTTGTGAACGGGATTACCTCGGCTGAAGATTTCAACAGAGGTCTCATATCGATGATTCCTGACAATACAAAGGTCAGAAGTATCAGGGTTGAGAATGGTACTGCCACCATTGATTTCTCAGAAGAATTCATGTTCAATACATTTGGAAGTGAGGGACTCAAGACGCAGATCCAGCAAGTGGTATATACTGCCACTGAGTTTCCTACTGTGAAAAATGTGCAGATCCTTATTGAGGGTAAAAGGAAGCAGTATATTGCAGAAGGTGTCTCAATTGAGATGCCGATCAGCAGAGAAACAGTTTTCTGATCATATTTCAGGTTGACTTTATATGTGATTTCAAGGCATTATTTATTCAAATAAAATTAAGGAAATTTTTATGGGATTGGGAATTTTTATTGTTACTCTGATTGTTCTGTGTCTGTGTGGTCTTACTGATTCTATTTGCCGTACATCCTGGCAGCGTTTCTATTATCTCAGGGGAGTGACATTTTTTACTCATGACCTGGATTATCCATATCCTTTCAATATAAAGAGAGTTGATATTCTCTCCAAGAAAGAGAATCCTGCGAAAAAATATAAGTCTGAGCTGGTCTTTATGCCTATTGCAAGAAATGCCATTGCATTTTATGACAAGCCGGTGCGTGGAAGTTTCGGTACAAAAAAACGTTCATATTTCTCCATGCTTCATGGTGTCATTGTCAATAAAGAGGGAAAACTTACAATTGCCGGAGTTTTTGATTATTTCGGACTTGTATTTATTCCTGTTATGATCGCCAGCTTATCAGCCTATGGATTCAGACAGTATAAAGAAGGTTGGTGGATAAATGCACTGATTCTTGCTGGACTTATGGTGATTTTCATAATAGGATTCATATATGCCATCAGATGCCAGAAAAAGCGTTTCATTGCTCTCAGTGATATTCTGGTCAATATCGGCAGAAAAGAAAAAGATAAGGGTAAAGAAGTTCCTGAAGTCTGAATGACTATAAGAAAAATTTTTGAAGATAAAAAAGTTTATATTCTCATAATTATTTTTACGATGGTGTTTTACTTGCTGATACGTTCCATTTCCGGCTATTTTTTTGGAATGATGCAGGAGAATATTGACCACCGGATCGAGATCAATAAGCTTTATGAGCAGTGGTTAATAACGAAACATTCGGTGATCACATATCTGACATCTGATAAGAAACATGAACTGCGTAAGAATATAAATACAAATATCCGTGTTTTTGAGAAAAGCTTCTCCCTTCTTGACAGTTCAGATGGTGATACAGATATACATCGTCTTGTTTCCAGATGGATAGCAATAAAAGAGCAGATCGTCGATATTTCAATCTCTGACAACAGCTACGATGAATTTGAGAAGCAGATCTACTGGATAAACAACAGTACTCATGATTTTGACCATGACCTGCGGGTCATTATGGATGAGACTGACAATTTTTATAACCACCAGCTGAGATCCCTGTGGGGAGTTTTCTGCATAATTGCCCTGCTTTTTATTGCTGTTGCTGCCATCTTTATCCTTTACATTCACAAACTGATGAAATCTATGAAAACAGAGAAAGAGTACAATGCTCTTTTCTCGGATATGATAAAATCCAGAGAACGTGAAAAACAGAATATGGTTCTGGAAATCCATGATACTGTAATTCAGGATATGACTTTTTCGAAAATGCTCTGCATGGATCTGATAAATTCTCCTGAGCAGCAGAATGAAAAGCTGAAAATGCTGACGACCCGAATTGTAAGCGCATTGCAGCAGATCAGAGATATTTCTTATGATATCAGGCCACCTGAGATGGCAAAGAATCTGCGGCAGATCATCACACTTTACGTTGAGAACTGGAAGATCAAGACCGGAAAAAAGGCTGAATGCAGGTTTGCCGGAATAGATAATCTCAAGGTCACTGATACTTTCAAACTGAATATTTTCAGAATTATCCAGGAACTGCTTGCCAACATTGCAAAACATTCGGATGCGACAGAAGTAAAAATTATTTTCATTGCATCATATCCTTCCATTCTTGTCAAAGTTATTGATAATAGCAGCGGATATGATCTGACTATGGCCATGTTCAAGTCCGATGGAAAAGCTCATTCTGGGTTGCGTGGAATTACTGAAAGGGTTAAAATCTCAAAAGGGGAGATAAATATAAAATCACAGACTGGGAATGGCGTTGCCGTCACTATGTCTTTTCCTATAGATGTGAATGTAGAGCTATGAGTGAAGATATAATAAGTGTTTACATAATAGAGGATCATACTTTTACCAGAGAGGGAATAAAGGCAATTCTGAATGACTGCCCTTCTTTGAAGGTGGTGGGTGAGAGCGATAATGTGGATGATGGCTATAATGGAGTTCTGGCTATCCGCCCAAAGATCCTTCTGCTTGATATCTCGCTGCATGGAAGTTCTGGTCTGGTGCTGGCCAGACGGCTGAAAAAAGCCCAGCTGGATATGAAGACAATTGTCATCACTGCTTTTTCCAAGATAGATTATGTGATGGATGCCATAGAGAATGGAATTTCCGGGTATATCCTTAAGGAATCACCGCCGGAGGATCTGCCTGATATTATTCAGCGGGTTTATGCCGGAGAGATGTATATCGACAGTTGTGTTTCCAACAATGTCATAAAGTCACTGGTTCATAAAGATGATAATTGCAGTTCTGAGGCTGAAAGCACTGCGTATGGCAAGCTTACGTTCAGAGAGCAGGAGATCCTCAAATTTCTGGTGGATGGGCTTTCCGTGAAGGACATTGCGGATCAGCTGTTCATCAGCGTCAGGACCGCAGAGAACCACAAGGCTAATATAATGCAGAAACTTGGGTGTAAGAATACTGTGGAACTGGTGCGTTTTGCCATAGATATCGGGCTGATAGATATATGAAAAAAATATTCAGATTCTGCTGCTGTATCTGTATGCTGATGCTGCTGTTCGCCTGCAGCGGAAAAACAGCTGGAGATAACAAGAAAAAGTATTTCAATCTTTTTACCATTAAATCCTCATATCTGCGGACTCCTTTTTATAATGCCGGAATTTCACTGGCATATATAATAAATAAAAATACTGAATATATTGCCATGAACAGTTCTTATGGACTTTCTGAGAATGAGAAGATACAGTCATTGGTTGATGGCAGTGCCAGTGTGGCTTTTATTTCTGGTCCTGAGGCATATATGGCATATTCCGGACATCCGGATTACTGGGATGACTCACAGAATATCAGGGCTCTTTTCGGATTTATTCCTACTGTTTATAACTGTGTGGCTTATAGATCAGCCGGTATAAAAACACTGGAAGATCTGTCTGGAAAGCAGATCGTCCTGGACTCTGTACAGACTGTTACCGGGAATCTCCTTGCCTATCTTCTGGAACTGAATGGAATCACTGGTTCCAACACCCAGATTTACCGCATGAGAGAAACTATAGGAGAAAATCTGTTTAAAAGGCAGGATGTGGATGTCATGTGGTATCCAATGGGGCGTGAGCATGCTTTTTTCAGGGATATCAATGTGAAGAAAGATACAGGCGATGTATTTTATCTGATTCCCTGCCTGGAGAAGAATAAACTCAAAGAATTTTTATCTGTATATCCTGTTTTCTATACTGATTCCTTCAGCCACGGTTCAATTTCCTGTGAGAAGTCTCTGATGGCTTATTCATGCTTGGCTTGTTCCGGGGATATGGATGATGAGCTGGCATACAGGATCACGAAACTCTGGTTTGAAAATATAGATTATATCGGCCAGTTCTTTGATTCATACCATGAGGATGATGCCAGAATGTATGCCTGCAATGTGCCTCTCCCGTTTCATGCCGGTGCTGAACGGTACCTCCGTGAATCAGGACTTCTTAAGTAGCTCATCTTCTTTCAGAAACAGGTGGCATTTGCATATTCCACTGGATATAAACTCATCACATGGGCACAGGGTAGTGTCATCTGTTTTAAGTCTGCATGGACAGTGTCCATTTTTATGCTGTATTCCGGCGATTATCTGCGCCACATAATCTTTGTCTGGGTTGAGTCTGAATCCTTTCATCTGAAGAAGCCCTCCAGCTTTGATTTAAGGGTTGCGGCAGGAAGGTAACCTTCAGTTCTGGCCATTGCTTTCCTGTCTTTGAATACGATCATGGTAGGTACTGCATCTATGTTGAATTTCTGTGACAGTTCCGGACACTGATCGGTATCGATCTTGAGAATGTCCAGTTCAGGCATATCCTCTGCCAATAATTCCAGTTCCTTACCAAGCATTTTGCATGGACCGCACCAGGTGGCGAAGAAATCCACAAGCACAACAGGTTTCGCTCCGGAGAGCATCTCATTGAAATTCTTATCCGATACAAACTTTATCATAAGCGACTCCTTATATTTAATATAATCATATTAAAGAAAGATGTTAATATTTGAATAATCTTATTGACAAAGATTTTATGGGGCTATAAAATTCGTTATACTTATAATTAAATGGAGAGGTGGCCGAGCGGTTGAAGGCGGCGGTCTTGAAAACCGTTGATGTGCTAGCTTACGTGGGTTCGAATCCGGCCTGCTCCGTTTTTTTTTGTTTGGAGAGATGGCCGAGAGGCCGAAGGCGCTTCCCTGCTAAGGAAGTATACTGGTAACGGTATCGGCGGTTCGAATCCGCCTCTCTCCGTTTCTTTTATTTGTGTGCCCATAGCTCAGCTGGATAGAGCGCCAGATTGCGGATCTGAAGGTCGGAGGTTCGAATCCTCTTGGGCATATTTTCCTCCGACCAAATAATATGAAAGTTTATTTAATCACAGATAAGTGTTCCTGAAAACTTCTTGTCTTCAAGGATATTCTTGAGGTTTGGTATATTCTTGCCATCAGCCACAATGACATTGAGATTCAGGTCTGCGGCTTTCTTTGCAGCGATAGGATCAAACGGCACATTCTTGCCCGGAACCCATTCATCACCTACCAGAGCCCGGAATTCTTTCCATGTCATTCTGTCCATAGGAACAGCATCAGGATTTTTCTTAGGATCATCTGAATAGACTTTTGCGATATTTGAAAGATTGACAACAGTCTTTCCTCCGAATTTCTCAGCCAGGTATACTGCATCAAAATCGGTTGAGAAACCTGGTTTCCAACCTGCACCTACCAATATCCGACCTGTGAAGCTTATATCGGCTGACGGATCAGTGACTACAGGATCTGTGCATAATGAGCCGAAGACTGATTTGACCAGCTGTGCATTCAATCTGGTTGCGGCAATACCTATCCAGTCCTGTACATCTGCCGGGCTTTCCTTAACGATCTCTCTGAATGCTTTCTGATAGATTCTTGCAGGAGCTCCGCCACCTATGACCAGTATAAGTTTTCTTTCCTTATCTGCGTCCAGATAATTTTCCACAAGATCTCTGAATTTCTTTAAAAACTCTGTGTCGACTCCCTCAGGAGCCACAATAGAACCACCTAATGATAAAATTTTAACCATGAGACAAATATAGGATTAATAGTATTTTTGTTCAATCTTATTTTATGGCTGCCTGATATAATGGGTAAACCTGCTTGGCGATTACTTCCAGATCGCTGATCCTGGATCCATGAGAAGGGTGAGTGCTCATTATCTCAGGTGTTTTTGAAGAGCTGAGCTTTTCCATTTTTTTCCAGATATTTACTGCCTCGTATGGATCATAACCGGCTCTTGCCATAAGTTCTGTTCCCATGTGGTCTGCTTCTGTCTCGTGTGATCTGGAGAATGGCAATGATATACCATACTGTGTTGCCATGGCCAGCAGACTGCTGCCTGTATTGCTTAAGCCGACGATCTGTGATGTTACAGAGATTCCCAGATTCAGCAGTGCTGACTGACTGGCCTGTTCCCTGCTGTGTTCCTTGAGCGCATGTGAGATCTCGTGACCCATTACAGCGGCCAGTTCTCCGTCTGTCAGCTTCAGGGAGTCTATGATCCCGGTATAAACTACGATTTTACCGCCAGGCATGCACCAGGCATTTACAGTCGGATCTGTGATCACATTTACCTGCCAGTCCCAGTTTACTGCATCTGCCCTGAATACCGTGGTCTGTGCAATAAGACGGTCGGCTATGTTCTTTACCCTTGCAGTGACCTTTGCATCAGCATTGAGTTTTCCTGCCTTCTTAGCCTCAGCCAGAACCTGTGCATAGGATGAATTTGCACTTTCCTCCATAGTTTTCTCAGATATGAGAAGCAGCTGTCCTCTGTCTGCTCCTACGGAACCTGCTGATGTGGCTGAAGTCAGACATGATGTGAATATGAGTGAGACTGCAAGACAGAGTATGGAAAGAAAATATTTCATAGTTTGTACCTCGGTTTGAGTAAATAATATCCGATTATAAATTCTGTGAAAATACTTTTATCTTCTTTTTTCAGAAAGCTTTCTGGTCAATATGAAGGCTGATGTTATGATAAGCATGGTGAATATGAAGGCGTCACGATGGGCATGCAAATATGCGCTGCTGTCTCCGGATGCCATATATACCTGTTCTCGTGCGGCTATTATGGCAGTACCTGTGGCTATGCCAAGACTCTGCCCGAAATTTCTAAGTGTGCCTATCATTGCAGAGGCTGTTCCTGCTGAACCCTCAGGGACTGAACATAGTATGCATGCATTGATGGCTGCTACGCTGAATCCGTTGCCTGTTCCTATGAGAAGCATGGCAATGGAAGCTGTCAGTTTTCCGTAATTTGCATCAGAAAGACATATGAGTATTATGCTGGCACATATTATTGCAAGACCGATGGATGCTGATTTTTTGGTGCCGAGCCTGTCAGACAATGTGCCGCCTACCGGTGAGAATATCATCATGGTGACAGGACTGAGGAGCATTATCATACCTGCTTCTGTAGCAGTGAGTCCCAGCACTTTTATCAGGAAGAATGGCATCAGATAGATCACTGACTGCTGTGTGAAATAAGAGCAGATGCACACTGCATTGGCATACGTAAAATCTTTTATCTTAAACAGTTTCAATGGAAGAAGATAAACCTGGGAATTGAGTTCTGTCCTGATGAACAAGACAAGGGATGCAGCTGCTATGACCATACATGAGAGAAATTTTACTGAAAGTCCACCCCAGGAATTGCTGTTGTTCAGGGCTGTGATGAAAGTTCCTGTAAAGACAGCAAAAAATACAGTTCCCTTTGTATCTATTTTAACCTTTGTGCTTGTTTTGCTGTCAGCCGGAAGAACCAGCATTGCTGCTATGAAGCCTGCGATACAGAAAGGAATATTCACATAAAATATGGAATGCCATGAGAAGAAGTCGATGAGAAAGCCTCCGCAGGTAGGGCCGGCAGCCAGACCGATTGAGACAAACACTGAATTGATGCCTATAGCTTTGCCGCATTCTTCTCTGCCGAATGTTCTTTTCACTATGGCCTGTGTGATGGATACCAGTATGCTGTATCCCAGACCTTGAAGAGATCGGAACAGTATCAGAAGTCCAAGGTTCCGGGAACACAGAGGAGCCAGCCAGGAGACTGCACCGAACAATGCAAATCCGAACATGAACTGCTTCCTGTAACCAAGCATATCGCCAAGACGACCGAAAAACAGCAGGGTACAGCATGGAATCAGGTTATATAACAGAGACAGCCAGCTTACTGATGCCTGCGAAACGCCGAATTGGCTGGCGATTGTCGGCAATGCCAGATTCATGCTGTTTATAGAAAAACCTGCTATGAAATTAGCGGCGCCGACTACCCAGAATATAAGCCATTTGGAATTCTTTATTTCCATCTTTTTTTGCCGACTTTGACCATCATATCAAGCTTGACAGAATATGGGAAAGTTTCTTTTATCTCTCTCATGGCTGCTTTGCGTATCTTGCCTATCATCTCGCCGCCTTTGCCTATGAGAATACGCTTCTGGCTTTCGGTATCTACTGTCAGAAATGCCCTGACCCATAGTCTTTCCATGCCGTTCTCTTCCTGCATCTCCATATCTGCTATTTCTACAGTGATACAGTGGGGGATCTCATCCTGTGTGCGGTTGATGACTTTTTCTCTTATTATCTCACTTATTCTGAAATCGACTTCCTGATCTGTGTAGTATTCCGGAGGATACATCATGGGACCTTCCGGAGCAATGTCGAACAATGCATCCAACAGCTGCTCGGTTCCCGAACCTGTTTTTGCCGATACTGAGAATATCTGTGACGGCTCTGCATTCAGCGCTTCCTGAAAAAATACGGATCTGTCATGAACTGCATCAGCCGCTTTGTCTCCTGCCTCTTCCATGATGGTGTCCAGCTTGTTCAGAACGATCACCAGTTTTTTTCCTGCTTTCCCTATTATTTCTGCCAGGGCTTTCTCTTCCTTGCCGGGCTCACGGGTCATATCTGTGACATAAAGTATTATATCTGACTCATCTACAGCTGAGAGCATGATCTCCTGAAGCTCTATGTTGGATTTTTTTTCGCTGTCGTAATAACCCGGTGTATCCAGAAATACGAACTGTCCGCGGTCAGCAGTATATATGCCTCTGATCTTGTTTTTTGTGGTCTGTGGTGTGCGGGATACAATAGATACTTTGTGTCCGCAGATATAATTTATTAAGGTTGATTTTCCTGCAGAGGGTCTGCCTGCAACAGTTATAAAAGCTGATTTCATTGATGATAGAGTAAAAAAAAACGGCCACTTTTTCAAGTAGCCGCCAATTTCATGGGAGGAAATTGAAAATCAGTTGATCTTTATTGTTCTTGGAAGTTCCTTCTCTTTTTTAGGTACTTCCAGTCTGAGAAGACCATTCTCAAAAGTTGCCTTGATTTTTTCAGCATCGATGTCTTCAGGCATTGAGAAAGATCTGAAATAACTTTCCTGTCTTTCACTCATGATATAATGTGCTTTATTCTCAGTCTGTTCTGCAGAGGTCTTTTTCTCTGCCTTGAGAGTCAGCCTGTTCTTATCCATTTTTACTTCCAGCTCTTCCTGTGTGAAACCCGGGAATTCAGTCTCGAAGATGTATTCTGACGGTGTTTCAGTGATATCTGTCAGAGGAACCCTGCTTTTTGTCTTTGCTGTCTCTGCAGGGGCGAAAAAATCATCGAAGAAAGTATCCCAGAAAGGGGTTGCTGCCTTGTGCATTGGTCTCATTGTCATAATGTCTGTCATATTTTTATCCTCCATAATGGTTTTATGTTTTTTGCTTTACACTAATATGAGTTGCAAGAGTCGTGCCAACTTAAGATTATATTTTGTAAATCATTATTACATAATAAAATATTTTATTATGAGCCTTTGCGGTATTTTTTCTGACAGGCAATGATATTGTATCAGAATGACACTGTGGTAAAAAAACGATCTACCTGTGTATCATTCTGATACAATGTATTATTTTGACATACCATAATGGTGCGATTCCAGTGCTGGTGCCAGTCTTCCATTTCTGAGGAATGAAATAGCTCCATGCCCACAGCAGATATAAAATTTATCCGCACCTTCTGACATATAACTTTCTGCAATTTCAGTCAGGTCTTCTCTTTCTTTTTTTGCCAGCTCCCTGTCTACATTCACGGAGGTGAGGAACAGATCTGCCAGCTGGTTGTATCTTGCCCTTTCCCTGGAGATGCTTTTCATGTTCAGCATACTGTCAGCAGTGAACAGAAGATTGCAGTCTGGTTCCAGCAGGAACAGCTGTCCGTACTGGTGTCCGCCATGGCTTTTCAGCACATAGAAATCCATGCCGCAGGCTTTCAGACGGCCTACAACAGGGAAGGCTCCTATTTTGTCCAGATCTGCTGGCTCAAAGTCCAGCTGCCGGTCAGGCGGAAGCCATCTGGAGAATGCGCCTATCATGGTTGTATAAATGTGTTCCAGCCGTGAATCCGCATTGATGGATTTATATGCTCTGTTTCCGCTTTTTATCAGGTCGATTGTTCCGCGGTATGAGTAAGGAACCATTTTCAGATATCCTGCACCGCCGCAGTGGTCTGAATCCCCATGAGATACAAACAGTTTTTTCGGTTTATCGTCCTGCCACAGGTCTAAAGAATGGAGCATTTTCATTATGTCATCGTGGTAGATTCCATATCCTGTGTCTATCATGAGAGTCTCATCCGGTGAGTCCAGCAGGTAGATATTTCCACCGCATGGTGGTTGGAAACAGTGCAGGGTTGTCTGTGGTGTCACCTGCAGTATCTGATGTTCTGCATAGAAATTTTCTCCGGAAGTTTTCAGCAGAGTCTCTCCGTTCTCATAGATCTTCAGGAAAACATCCTCAGGGTCATATCCCAGCTTTTTCAAACTGAATGCGATCTCATTGATTTCTGTCAGAAATGATATGATAAGTCTGTCATCATGCCAGCCGGTGAATTTCCTTAGTTTATTTGCGTAGTTGATATAGAAAATAGTGCTGCCAAGATCATCATCTGAAGGAGTGTATTCCACAATGCTGAGCCTGAACTTCAGCTTGAGATGATCCAGAAATATTTTTATGTTCTGACTGTTATCAGCATTGAGCATAAGTGTCATCTGATCTTTCTTATGCTGATCTTTGCCGTCATATTCTATAAATGATATAGTGACATCTGATTTTGCTGCCAGTGAGAGAATTTTTGCAACAGGATTTTTTTGTTTTGCAATATTGATTTTCAGCTTTATGAAGATAGGTTCCTGGATCGAGGTCAGCATGAATCCGGATTTTTTCAGTTCTTCCTGAAGTTCCAGAGAATTATTGTCAATATCGAAGAATACTATGTTATTGTCAATTTTGCTGTTGTATATCACTTTATTGATATTGCATTTATTGTGAGTGAGTATGGATGTTATTTTTTTCAGTTTGCTGCTTTTATTTATTCTGGCAACAAAAGAAAAACTTGATGTCATTTTGTTCTCTCCATTATTTTTTCTGCGATCCTGACGGCCTCTACACCGTTGGCAGAATAATATGCTCCCAGAGATTCAGCCCATTCTTTTGTGACTACTGCACCGCCCAGCATGAAAGTAGCCCTGATTCCTGCATCTGCCGCTTTTTTCATGACCTCCGGCATTCTTATCATGGTCGTTGTCATAAGTGCAGACAGTGCTATTATATCAGGATCCTCTTTTTTTGCTGCCTCAATTATTTTTTCTGCACTTACATCCTTGCCCAGATCAATAACACTAAAATCGTAATTTTTCAGCATCAGAATAACAATATTTTTCCCGATGTCATGTATGTCTCCCTCAACTGTTGCGAAAAGGATTTTGCCCTTGTTTCCCGAAGCTGCCGTCTCCAGCTTGGGTGCCAGAATGGAAAATGCCGATTTCATGGTTTCTGCACTGGCTATAAGCTGCGGGAGGAAATATTCTTTCTTTTCGTACAGATCTCCGACTTTTATTATGGCTGGGATCATGATGCCTGTGAGGATGTCTGAAGGTTTCAGTCCCTTCTCCAATGTCTGTCTGACAGCCAGCTGAATGTCATCTCTGATTCCGTTGATTATGCCCTGGGAGAGTGCCTCTTCCGGGGATTCTGCTTTCTGCGGCGTGATTTGCTGTGATGGGGCACTGTTGGCTGATATGGCTATGTATTTTGTCCCATCTTTGTCTTTGCCATTGAGCAGGTCTGATGCATATTTTGTTCTCATCAGAACTTCTTCCATAGGATTTGCTATGACATGAGAAAGCCCGTTCTGGGAGGCCATTGCCAGAAATGCAGAGTTTATCCATTTCCTTTCAGGCAGTCCGAAAGAGATGTTTGAAAGTCCCAGTACTGTGCCGAAACCATTGGATGATGCCCATTTTATAGTCTTCAATGCTTCTGCTGCTGCCTCTGGATCGGCTGATACGGTCATAGCCAGACCGTCTACCAGAATGTCTTTCTTCCTGAATCCGAATTTCTGTGCCTGTCTGTAGATATCTTCCACTATTGTGATGCGCTCTTCTGCTGTAGCAGGAATATGATTTCCTCTGATAGGTAAAAGTATGAACATGGCTCCGTATTTTGCAGCTTCCGGAAGAAGTGTTTTCAGCCGTGTCTCTTCGCCTGATATTGAGTTCAGAAGCGCCCGCCCCGGATAAAGTCTGAGTGCGCTGATCGCCGCTTCCGGATTGGTTGTATCGATTACCAGCGGAAGATTGCTCTGAGGTGCCAGAAGTGAGATTATTGTCAGAAGTGTCTTCTTTTCATCTATGCCAGGCATACCTGCGTTCACATCCAGAAGTTCGGCTCCTGCATTTCTCTGTTCTCTGGCCATATTCTGCACTGTGGTGAAATTGCTGTCACGCAATTCTGCCTGCAATTTTTTCTTGCCTGTCGGGTTGATTCTCTCACCTATGATATGCAGAGGGCTGTCACTGTATGTTATGAGTACTTCCCGTGAGCTGGTCAGCGCTAAATGATCCTTTGGAACCGCAGATATAGGACTGCATTCTGCCATCTGTACTGCCAGCTGCTTTATATGATCCGGTGATGTTCCGCAGCAGCCGCCCATGAAGTTGACACCGGCCTGGGCGAATTTCTGCGCATAGGTACCGAATTCCTGGCTGCCCATCGGAAATTTTGTTTTTCCATCCTCAATGAAAGGAAGCCCTGCATTGGGTTTGGCCACCAGCGGTATTTCGGCCAGAGGTTTCAGTCGCCTGATAATTTCCAGCATCTCCTTTGGTCCTGCGGAACAGTTGCTTCCGAAAGCATCTGTCCCCAGGCTCTGCAGTGTTATAAGTGCGGCCTCCGGTGTGGTTCCGTTCAGTGTGCGCCCGTTTGGCTCAAATGTCATTGTGGCTATGATGAATGCAGGACAGAGCTCTCTGATAGCTATGACCTGGGCTCTGGCCTCCTGGATGTCGATCTGGGTTTCCACCGCGAACATATCAACTCCGCCATCCAGAAGTCCCTGTATCTGACGTTTGAACTGCCGTACTGCCTCATCAAGATCCAGCTCGCCGAAAGGCTGTATGAATTTGCCGCATGGACCTATATTCCCGGCTAACAGCACAGGATGGTCGGCACTGTCCGCACATTTTCTGGCAACTGATGCCAGTTTCCTGTTCAGAGCCTCCACATCCTCATAGCCGTATTCCTGCAGTTTGAAAGTATTGCCTCCGAATGTCGGAGTGTAGATCACATCTGCTCCTGCGTTTATATATGCATTGTGTATGGCTTCCTGAACCTCCGGATGTTCTGCTGTCCACAGTTCCGGGCATGTTCCGGCGGGCATTCCCCGTTTCTGCAGCTCTGTTCCTGTGGCTCCGTCCAGAATCAGAATTTTTTTCTTCAAAATATCGGCAAGCTGTGTGGCTGTTTTCATTGTCTTGATCCTTATATTATTCCTGTGATGGCGATCACTGATTTCTCAGGCACCAGAATACAACTGGCTGTTATATCAATTCCTAATTTATCAAGTTCCAGAATCCTGTAAAGTGACTTCTGATTTTTTAATTCAAGATCACCGTATCCAGGGGAGAACCTTTTTCTGCTGACCTGCCCGCCCATGCGCTTCATCATTGTGGAGACATAGTGCATTATCCAGTCCAGACCTGAGTCTGTGATCTCGCTGGCTGTTGCGTCATAAATAACTGCCTTTGACATATCTGTTTTCTGCAGGCTGCTGATCTCTTCCATTATTTTTCTGCCGGATGTGGCTGCCATGATAAGTGCTTTCTCTGACTCCCGTGCCATGAGCATCGGAAGCTTTCCATCGATCCTGTCTCCTGTTTCCAGAAGAATGCCGGTCTCTGTAGGTGTAAAACTGCAGATCGAATATGCTCCGCGCAGATGTATGAAGGCCGCAGCCTCTTCCATTATGGTCTGAAAATTCTGGAGCTGGCAGCTGAGCATGGAAGAAGAGCTTTTTCTGTATCCCAGCCGGCTGAGTATGCGGTTGTATGGTATGTCAATGTTTATTTCCACGAAATTCGTACTTACAGCCATATTTTATAGTAACATATTTCTGTTTCTAATCCTAGGTTGCTTTTAACTTTTGTTCGTGTTATCATTTCATAAAATTTTAAATTGGGAGTGTTTGAATGACAGACAGGATGAAAGCTTGCAGAAAGTTGATGGTGGTTTTCTTTTTCCTGATTTTATGTGTCGCATCTTATTCCCAGGAAAATAAAACATCGGAGAATATGAAGAAAATGGCAGAAAAATTAGGCGATGGAATTTATGCTGAGATGAGCACTGACAGGGGAGTGATCCTTCTGGCTCTGGAATATGAGAAAGTTCCTCTGACAGTCATGAACTTTACAGGTCTTGCTGAGGGCAAGATCGATGGCGGTCAGGGAATCGGAACGCCTTTCTATGACGGACTGAAGTTCCACAGGGTCATTGATGAGTTCATGATCCAGGGTGGTGACCCAAGAGGAAATGGTACTGGCGGACCTGGATACAGTTTTCCTGATGAATTTGATGATTCACTGAAACACACCGGACCTGGAATCCTTTCCATGGCCAACAGCGGTCCTGATACAAACGGAAGCCAGTTCTTCATCACACATGTGGAGACACCTTGGCTGGACGGACATCATGCAGTTTTCGGTCATGTGGTTGAGGGACAGGATGTGGTCAATGCCATCCGCCAGGGCGACAAGATCATTTCTGTGAAGATCATCAGAGTGGGTAAAAAGGCGGAGGAATTCAAGAATGACAACACCACATTCAAGGCAGAGCTGAAGGCTTATGCTGCAAAGGCTAAGGAAAGAGCTGCCGCAAAGCTTGCTGCTGACGAGAAATTCATTGAGAAGAAATGGCCTAATGCCATCAAGACCGAATCAGGTCTGAGATATATCGTGCAGAAACCTGGAAAAGGAACTGCATCTCCTAAAATGGGACAGCGTGTAGTGACACACTATCAGGGAAAACTTCTGGACGGACGTATGTTTGACAGCTCATACCAGAGAGGTCAGGCACTGGAGTTCTGTATCGGACAGGTTATTCCTGGCTGGAATGAGGCTCTTATGACCATGAAGAAAGGAGAGAAGAGAACTCTTATCATTCCTCCTGAACTTGGTTATGGCGAGAGAGGTGCAGGTGGAGTGATTCCTCCTAATGCATATCTTGTATTTGAAGTTGAGCTGCTGGATTTCTGAACCAGAGCTTGAATTTATATTTGAGGGCATCCTTATGGGATGCCTTTTTTTATTGTATGTAATTTTTGTTTCACTAAAACAATATATGTATGGTATTGTGCCTGTTATAGCTACTATATATATGGTTGCTTTCGAAATTTATATTAAATATAATCATAAAGCTATGTGTAAATTCATTGGTATGGAATATTTTGCAGCTATAGCCATGGTTTCATTAAAAATGGAGGAAATTCCTTTAAAAATGTTAAATGGGTATGGTATATCTGTAATGAAATCCTTTAAAGAGAATGATATAGAAGCGATAATTTTGTATTCAGAGAAATATATATCTAAATTAGTACGTGATTATTCAGATTGTTTTGAATTGTCTAATGATGGAAAGTCTTTGAGAAAAATAGTTGATGATGATGTTCTTATTGAAAAGTTTTGGGCATATTTGTCTACTGATTTAATTCTTGCAATGATGAATACATTTAATAAGCAGCATAAAGTTATTAATGAAACCATTTAAAATAAAAGATCCATTATATGGTTATATTGAAATAAAAGATCCTGAAATTTGTGATATAATTAATTCGAGCCAATTTCACAGATTAAAACAAATAATTCAAACAAGCTATACATCTGTTTATCCATCAGCAACACACAATAGGTTTATTCATTCTATTGGAGTTTATTATTTAGGTACTCTTGCTATTGAGTCATTAAAGATAGAATTAGAAAAATTAAATTGTTATAAAGAAGAAGAATTAAAATCATATTATCAAATTTTTTTATTAGCCTGTTTGCTTCATGATGTGGGGCATTCTCCTTTTTCACATTCTGGAGAAAAATATTATATAAAAAAGAGAACAGAAAAGGGGATTCCTTGTATTTGGGAAAAACTTTTGGATGAATTAAAAGATGATGAATTTAATATCGATACAAGGGGAGAAATTCAAGGTGCAGAACATGAAATAATGAGTTCCTTGTTAGCTATATCTCATTATCAAGAAATATTAAAAAAATATGATAAATCATTTTTTGTTAGGTGCATTATTGGTTTGAAATATTCAAAAAATGATATTCGTAATTGTTTTATAGAACTGTTAAATTCAAATACAATTGATGTTGATAAATTGGATTATTTGCTTAGAGATAGTTTATATACTGGATTTGCAACAGTTTCTATTGATTATAAGAGATTATTATCTTCTGTATGTATTATAACAGATAGAAATAATAAACCTAGTTTAGGTTTTACTAAAGCAGCATTAAGTACCCTTGAAAGTGTAATTTTAGCTCGCGATATGGAAAAGAAATGGATTCAAAATCATCCAGTAATTAAATATGAATCATTTCTTATTGATCACATGATTTCAGCAGTAAATAAATATTATTCAGACTTGGGTATTGAAATTTTTAGCCTTGAAGCCCTAACTCCAGATGGAATTGCTTGTACGACAGGAAAATTTAAGACAAACAAATTGTCTGATACAGATATTGAAGTTATCAAGAAATGTAAACAAAATGAGCCATTAACTGAGACTGAAAAGATTGCTGAAAATAATATTTTAAAAGAAATCATTGATGAAGAATGTTCAATTAAACTTTTATCTGATACAGATATAATAACAATTGCTAAAAACTGTATAAAAGACGATGAATGTGTAAAAGAATATTTTGATAGAAGCATACGAAAAAAAGCTTTATGGAAATCAGAAGCAGAGTATCTATTATACTTTAAATGTGGCATTATGAGTGAAAAAACATTAGCTCAACTACAAGAAAAATTGTTTTCTATAGAAAATGAATTTAACACATTACAAAGTCCATTTATTAATAATAATTTGTTAGAGTATTTTAAAAAGGAATTGGAAAAAAATAATAAGCTTGTTTTTCTTAGGGAAGATGAAAAAAAGAAACGGGCTGACGAAATTAATAAAAAAATTCAATTAATACAATTTTTAAAAGAATACTCGAGGGATTGTAATGTTGATTTTAATTTTGCAATTATTTCTAGTGGGCAATTTAATACAGGATTTACCGAGATTGAATTTAAAAATATCCAAATTCGATTTGATGATGAACATATTGAACCACTTGAAAAAGTTGTACAATTGCTTGATTCAGAAAAGAAAAAGAATAAGTTCTTTTATTTATATGTAAATTGTGCTGATATAAAAGGTAATAAAATTGACTTGAATAATTTTTTGACTGAGTTAAATGATTTTTGTGTGAGAAATCTGCTAGATTAAATTGGATTCAATAGGGAGAAATTATGCCAGCTGATATGAGACAATTGATAAATTGCCTTTCTGAAATGAAAAAAATATATCTGAATAATCCAACGGAAGCAGTGCGTGGGTCTAGTTTTATTTATAAATTGCATGAATATTGTGTAATGCAATTATATTCTGCAATAGATAATGCAAAAGATAAAGTGCAAATGATAAGGTTAAAAGATATGGCACAGCCTAGTGGTAAGCCACATTATCCTAGAACTTTAATTGAGCCTAATAAATATCAGCTTTTGCAGGAAGTAACATTATTTGGATCACATAAGAATAAGGATGAGGATATAGCTTTAATTCATTATGCAAATGGTCCTCAAATTGCTATTGGAATTAGAAGTCAGATGTCCTCTGTTGGAAAAAATATTGAGAATTACTATGAGGGTATTATTGGTGAATGTATTTCACTCCATGATCGGTTTCCAATGGCAACTCTTGGATATGTCTATTTGTTGCCTAAAAATCCAATCAAACCTGGCCTGGCAGAAGAAATAGATTTAGTTCGAGCAGAAACACTGTTCAAAAAAATAATTGGTAGATTGGATTGGCATTCACCTAATGATAAATATGAACATTTTGCTTTCTTAAAAGTTGATTTTAAGCAAGATCCTCCTGCAATTATCCCTTCTGACCCAGCACTTAGTATTGAGACTTTTTTTGACCGGCTTATTGCAACCCATAATGACAGAAATTTATATAATCAGCTTTGACAGAGTAATTATAATATTTTCCGTCTTCTTTTGGGAATGCGCCAATTCCTTAGATTCTCAATTGAATTTCTTATCTTGTCGATATTTTCATCTGATAAACCATATATTTCTTGCAGAACTATTTTATCACCTAATTTATAAGTAGCATCTATCCCATTTTCCAATAAACATTGATTAAGTTGATTATAAACCTTGGCAATTATATTATTTGGAATATCTTTTAATATTTTAATTTTGTCAATTTCTCCAGGAATTAAAACAAGGGTACCTCCACCTAAAGAATGTACTAGTGTTTCAATTTGTAATAATGTTAAACTATTATACCATCTACAAATAATATTTTCTTTTGATATGCTATTATCTGTAATAATTCCACTGAGCAGACTATTTGATACTAAAAATTTTGCTGAATTGCTTATGAGCCTGGGGATGTCTCCAAATACAGTTAATATTAAATCTGGTATTTCGATATTAGGGGTTATATACCATGGTGAACGTGAATTACATTTATATCCCTTATTAATTTCCATTTTTTCACCCTCTTTAATATATTGTTTCGTTCCTTCAGTCAGTAGCCTTGGATAAAAAAGAAAACTTTGGGGAATTATATTGGCGTTATCTACACCAATATGTGGATAAGAATTTATTTCCTTTGAATTTAATATGCTTGGAAGTAAATTTTGCGAAGAAATTTTATATTCTTGAATGGTTGTTATTGTAGGATGAAAATATTTTTTATTTCCACATACATAACCAATTTTAAATTTACATTCATTTTTTAATAAGTGGATTTCTTGATTGTTCTCTAAGCCTTGTATTAAATTTTGTGTATCTTCTGATAAGATTTTCTGTTCGAAAGGTTTTTCCATTTTTAATATCTCTGTTATTTTAATTGAAGCACTAATCATAGAAATATTATTGAACAAATCGCTGATATTGTTATAAATATTATAGTTAACAGAATTGCATTTTGCTCCTTTCTTATCTGCAAGAAATATTATTGTTTCTACATCAACTTCTGGAAAAAAATCATCATATAGCCGACAGATTGTTAATGATCCAAAATTAACAGACAAATATTGCCAAAGGGGGAATGCATATCTTACATATGTCATTTCATAAGGCAAAACAAAGCCAAGTTTGCCATTTGTAGCTAACATCTCGCTTGCATGAACTACAAAAGGCATCCACAGGCTACCATTGCATGGGATATGGAGTTTATATTTTTTCATTATATTAAATATTTTTTTTTGATTATCATTGGTAAGATTTTTTAAACTTATGTATGGGGGATTTCCTATTATTGCATTTGGTTTTTTTTCTGGCCAGAAATCCAGATAATCAGAAAGGATGCCATGAATAATATTATTTTTTGCCAAATATGAATTATATGGCTCAGATTGTAATTCAATACCTAATATTTGAGGGGAGGTGTTTCCAAAATTATTATAATATTTTATGGAGGCATTAAGAAAACTACCGTCGCCAAATGATGGTTCTAATAATAATTCATTGCCAGTTTTTATTGCCCATCTTGCAATGTAATCAGCAATAGAAGAACATGTATAAAAAGAGCCAGTTGCTTTTTTTGTTGATAGATTATTTTTTTTCATGCTCATTATCTCGCTTTATATTGGTAGAAATAAAGACCTCTAAGAGTAATTTTATAGTTTCCCTTTGCTCACCAGATAGATCATCGCAATTAATAATTATTCCATTAGCCTTTAAATATGAAGTTTTTATATCTGATAATCCAAGCAGATAATCTGATGAAATATTAAAGTATTTGCAGATTAAAATTAAAATTTCTTGATTGGGAAATCGACTGTCAGATTCATATTGGGATATTGTTGCACAAGAAATTCCCAATATTTTGCCTAAATCAGTTTGCGACAGATTTGCTGTTTTCCTTAGAATTTTTAATCTTTCACCAAATATTTTCATTTTAAATAAGAATAATACATAATTTAACGAAATGCAATATTAATTTTGCATAATGAAAATAGATATGATTATTTGTTAACGACAAATATAATTTAACTGTTAAATGTTTTTCTTGCCTCATGCATCCATTTTATCAGCATTATGACTGAGTTCATCAGATATATGCACCACATTATGAGGATTGCCGGGCTGCCTGTTCCATGCAGGCAGGAGATCGTCCACATTATGATTGACACTGTGTTTACCATCAGCCAGAGGATCCATGTCTGGGCATATCTTTTTATGGTGACGATCATGGCAATTATGCTGACCGCATTGGTGAATGAATCAAGCAGCGGGAGCTTTCCTCCCAAGTATCTCAGCCAGAATGCATAAGACGCTGTTGCTGCTGCCACGGTAATGCCCAGCAGTGCGGTCTGCCTGCGGTTCATGCTCTTTTTTTTCACCTCATGAGTGCCCTGATCCATGTTCCTGCTCCAGACATATATTCCGTAGAATTCCATTGGGACAAAATACAGCAGGTTCAGCATCACTTCTCCATAGAAACAGGCTTTCAGGGCAATGAGTGCATACAGTACACGGCCTGTTCCTCCGATGATGTATGCGCTGAGCTTTCCCTTGCCTGTGAGCACGCTGGCGGAAATACCGCATATTGCAGCTGTTATGGCTGTCAGACTGTCTTTGTATAAACTGGCTATGATACCGACTGCTGTGGATGTGAGCAGGAGCCACAGTATCTCCCATCTGTGCCATCCGAGAAATTCATTCTTTATTATGTCATAAATTCTGCTGCTGGAATGCCTCATCTTTTCTGAAAGTACAGGAACATTGGAATTTGGTCAACGCTTGCACCGCATATTGTTTTTTTGTTATGATTTCAGTATGAAAACAAAAGGAAAAATTCCGCTTTCGGTACAAATCATTTATGGCCTTGGGGTCAGTTATGCGATTTTTGACCAGATCTTTGCTCAGTGGGTACTGACCTATTATCTGCCTCCGCAGAAATTCAGTTTCTCTGCATTCATGTCACCGCTTTTTATCGCGCTGGCACTGATCATATCCAGGTTTGTTGATATGGTGTCAGATCCTCTGGTCGGGTACTGGTCTGACCGTACCAATACCAGATTCGGACGGCGTATACCGTTTATCTGTCTGGGGGCTGTTCCGCTGGCTCTCAGCACTGTTGCATTTTTCTTTCCTGTGAAATCAGGTGGTGCCAGCTCTTTTATGTTCCTGGCGTGTGTGGGCAGCCTGTTCTTTATTTTTTATACGATCGTAGGTGCGCCGTATAATGCGCTTATCACTGAGCTTTCCTCAAACAGGGATGACCGGCTGAATCTTTCCACATGGCAGGCAGTTTTCAGACTGGTATATTCTGCCATAGCAATGATCCTGCCCGGTATTCTGATTTCTGTGCTGGGACATGGTGATGATGAGAAAGGGCTGCGCCTTATGGTCATCTTCCTTTCTCTGTTTGCCTTGGTGGGACTTTTCATTGTTTCTTTTGGTGTCAATGAGAAGAAATATTCCGGTGATGCAAAATCAGAATGCAGTCTGAAAGGATCCCTCAGACTGATCTTCAGTGAGAAGCCCTTCATCTGGTATCTTGCCGGTCTTACATTCTTCTTTATCGGATTCAATATTCTCAGGGCTACCATGAACTACTTTGTTGTGGATATCATGGGCAAAAGCACCGCTATGATAACTCCTGTTTCTGCCCTTTTCTTCGGCACCGCGGCGCTGTTCTTCTATCCGGTGAAGAAGTTTTCATACAGATTTGGCTACAGATTGCCTATGCTGCTGTCACTTCTTATGCTGGCAGTCCTCAGCTGTACGCTCTATCTTCTGGGAAGAGGTATTCCTGCGGGATGCGGATTTATTATTTTCGCGCTGTGCGGCATTCCTGTGGCAGGTGCCGCATTTATTTTTCCCCAGGCTATGCTCAGCGAGATAAGTGCTTATGTGTCATCAAAGACAGAAGAGAATATCGGGGGAATATTTTTCGGGATCCAGGGATTTTTCCTCAAGCTGGCATTTCTGGTCTCCATTGCCATTCTGCCTGCTGTGCTGGTGTGGGATGGCACAGTTCCGTTCATCCAGATGATGGTCAGTGTTCCTAAACAGCCGGAGACAGTCGGTATCTACAGAAGTGCCTGCACTGCTGGTATCTGCTTTGTGCTGGCATTTATATGTTATTGGTTCTACAGGGAGAAGAAAGCTGATGAGTGACAGTGATTTTTCAGAAGTTGTACGCCTCAATAATCTTGGGTATGACCATTTTCTTAAAAAAGAATTTGATGAGGCCATAAAGTGTTATGATCAGGCGCTGGCTCTGTGTCATGAGAAAGAGCAGAAAGCCGGTATGCTCTATAACAAGGGAATGAGTCTGATGGAGTCCGGCAAGCATGACGAGGGAGCTGAGGTCTTGAACCAGGCTGCTTCCATGATGCGCGACAATGGTGAGTTCCTTAATGAATGCGGTCTCCTGTGCTTCAACAATAAGTGCAACTGTGAAGCAGGGTATTTCTACGGGCTGGCGGAGAAAGCCGGCACTCCGGGCACCAGTCTGCTGAACAATATAGGGGTGCTGAATTTTGTCCAGGGAAATTATAAGAAGGCTGCCGATTATTTTCAGGCTGCACTGGAGGCAGACAGGAACAATTCAGATGCCCGGCTGAATCTGGAAGATACCAGGGAAGTTCTGGGTGATTGTTGATAGTAAAATTGAAATTTATTATATTTAATATATCGAGGTAAAAAGAAATGGCATCACATCAGTTTCAGACAGAAGTATCTCAGCTTCTGCATCTGATCATTCATTCACTTTATTCCAATAAGGAAATTTTCCTTAGGGAACTTATCTCCAATGCCTCTGATGCATTGGACAAACTTAAATATCTTTCACTTACTGATGATAAATATAAAAGTTTGGATCAGGAATTCAGGATCGATATTAAATTTGATGAGGAGGCTCACACTCTTACGATCGCTGATACCGGTATCGGTATGAACGATGAGGAGCTGGCCCAGAACCTTGGAACCATAGCGAAGTCAGGAACCAAGAGCTTTTTGGCTAATCTCTCAGGAGATGCCAAAAAGGATTCCAACCTTATCGGACAGTTCGGAGTAGGCTTCTACTCAGCATATATGGTGGCTGATAAAATTGAGGTTCTTACCAAGAAACCGGGAGATTCCCAGGGCTGGAAGTGGACCAGTGACGGCAAGGGCGAGTTCGACATATCTCCTGCTGAGAAAGAGAATTACGGAACATCAATCACTCTTTATCTGAATGATGAGGGCAAGGAATACACTACCAGATGGCAGCTGGAGCTTCTTATAAAGAAATATTCAGACCATATCTCTTTCCCTATCTATCTGGAATATATGTCCGTGAGATATGAAGGAGACGAGAAGGATCCGAAGGAGATCAAAGAGAAGAAGATCGAGAAGATCAATTCCGGTTCAGCATTGTGGAAAAGATCCAAGTCTGAGCTTACAGATGCAGATTACAATGAGTTTTACAAGACCATCTCCCATGATACTGAGGATCCTCTGTTCTATGTGCACACAAAGGCTGAGGGAACACTGGAATATACGACACTGTTCTTTATTCCTAAGAAGGCACCTTTTGATATGCTCCATGCTGATTACAAACCGGGCGTGAAGCTTTATGTCTCCAGAGTCTTCATAACCGATGATGACCAGGAGCTTATGCCTGTATACCTGAGATTCCTCCGGGGTGTCATTGATTCTGAGGATCTGCCGCTGAACGTAAGCCGTGAGATCCTCCAGCAGAATAAGATCATGTCTTCTATCAGAAATGCTTCTGTAAAGAAAGTGCTGGCCGAGCTGAAATCTCTCAGTGAGAGCAACAAAGAGAAATATAATGAGTTCATCAAACAGTACAATGTAGTTCTGAAAGAGGGAATCTGGTCTGACTGGGCTAACCGTGACACACTGCTGGATCTGGTGAGATTCAAGTCGACCGTTGCAGACGGATATACAAGCTTTGCTGATTATGTGGGACGTATGAAGGAAGGGCAGAAAGCCATCTATTACATTACCGGCGGAAATGAGCAGAGCCTGAAGGCTTCTCCGCTTATCGAGGCATATAAGGCAAAAGGATATGAAGTTCTGGTAATGGATGACCCTAGGATTGACGAGATAGTTCTTTCCGCACTTGGAAAATACAAGGATTATGACCTGAAGTCAGTGAACAAGTCAGGTTCTGCCGAGGAACTGAAGAGTGCTGAGGATGAGGCAAAGGCTGATGCACTCAAACCTGTGCTGGAAAAAATAAAGAATGTTCTTGGTGATAAGATCAAGAAGGCAGTTGTGTCCAGCAGGCTCAGCGATTCACCTTCCTGTATAGTTGCAGATGAGAATGATCCTACCATGGAGATGCAGGAAATACTCCGTTCCATCGGACAGCAGAAAGATGATTGTGCACCTGTTCTGGAGATCAATCCTGATCATGTCATTGTGAAGAGACTGGCTGATACCGATGATAAGGAGACAGTTGAGGATATCAGCTGGCTGCTTCTGGATGAGGCAAAGCTGGCTGAGGGTGCAAAACTGGATGACCCTGCCGGATTTATCAGAAGGATCAACAAACTGGCTGAAAAAGCCCTGTGATATATCTTTAGTTGTAAAAACAACAGAGCCCTTTGCTGAAAGATTCAGCAGGGGGCTTTTTTATTTATGCCTGCAATCAGTACACTTGGAAACAGCAATTTCTGCATTTTATATTCTATTTATTAGTGGAAAGTTGATGATGGTATTTATTGTTTAATTCTGTCAAAAGCAGTATCGACTGCTGTTTTTAAATTGGCTATTATTTCTTGTCGAACCTGTTCTATATTTGCATTTGGAGAATATTCCTGAGAAAATAGCTCTATCGAGTGTATATTCAGCGCATATGCTATACGCTCCAACATTCTTGCAGAAGGAAATTTCTTACCCTGCTCTATGAGCGATATGTAGTTCGGAGCTGCTCCAACTTTCTCAGCTAGATCTGCCTGTGAAATTCCCATTCCTTTTCTGAGAGCTTTCATGTTCATGGAAAGGTGGTGCTGGAGTTCTGTCATATAACCTCTGGATATAATTTTAAAAATTATACACATCATGGTTATAGATTGACAAAGCACTAATAGAGATATTATAACTAATGGTAATACAAATGTTTTTGTTTGGAGTGAATTGTGAATAAAAAAATGAAAAAATTTTTGTTTTTGTGTTTTGCAATTTGTATCGCTGTTTTATTAGTTAATTGCAGTGATGGGGGCAAAGGTGGCGATGTTGTAGGAGGCGATGATATCCCAAATTATCTCTGCTTCACGGCTGATGCTGACAGAAGTTTGATTTCTGCTGAAGTTTTTAATGGATATGTAGATCCGTTGCCAGTACTTGAGTATTCCATAGATGGAGTAAACTGGAGAACATTTATTATAGGTGGAACTAGGGTAAAACTCAACAAAGGTGATAAAGTATATTTAAAAGCAAAAGATAAAAATGAGTCATTCTCAGAGTATGGTGATTATATAAGATTTTGCATGGAAGGTAGTATAGTAGCCAGTGGCAACATAATGAGCCTGCTGGACAGCACCTGTCAGTCTGTAGAGATCCCATGTGATTATTGCTTTAATAATTTATTTGATAGATGTATTAGTTTGACTATTGCATCTATATTATTGCCTGCGACAAAGCTGACCAAGGGGTGTTATTCGGCTATGTTCAACGACTGCTATAATTTAAGAACTGCACCTGAGCTACCTGCTGTCATATTGGCTGAACAGTGTTATGAATGTATGTTTTTGCAATGTGAAAGTCTTGAAACTGCGCCTAAATTGCCAGCGACTACACTGGCTAAAGGATGCTATGAGGGTATGTTTCATGAGTGTAGCAAGCTTACTGCCGTAGAAGTTTCATTTACGGATTGGAATGAGACAGAATATGCTACTGATGGTTGGCTTGATGGTGTGTCTGCTGCTGGAACATTTGTCTGTCCTGCAGAACTTGATACCAGTACAAAAGATACCAGCCATGTACCGGAAAACTGGGCTGTAAATCCATAAGCATAGTTGATTACTTATACTGCCTATCGGTATTATTTTGGGGCTTTTTTATTTATGCCTGTCCTCATCTTCTGACATTATTTTCCCTCAATCCTCAGCGCGGAGAAGGTCTATGAGCTTTCCTTTGGCAATATAGTCTTCACTCCAGGATGACATATCCAGCCTGATTGCTGCCATGTGTCCTGGTTTCATGATCGTTCCCATGCCCAGAAGACGTCCTGCCAGGCTTTCCAGCGCAGGATTGTGGGCCACTATCATGACTGTCTGTGCAGTTCCTGCGTTCTTTGCAAGAAATTCCATTATATCTTCTGCTCCGGCGGAGTACAGTTCCTCGCAGTTTCTGAGTTTCCCGGCATAACCTGAATTCTTTATGAAAATAGCCGCAGTTTCCTGTGCTCTGACTGCAGTGGATGCAAAGATGACCTGTGGCAGCTCATATCCTATCTCTTTGAAGAGTCTGGCAGTATCTGCTGCCCGTTTCCTGCCTGTGTCTGTCAGAATCCTGGTGAAATCTGACATCATTGATGGTTCAGCCTTTTCATGTCTGAACAGATAAAGCGTAAGCATGATCATATCCTATGAATTTCTTCCTGTTTTCCAGTGCCAGACTATTCTGCCTGTGCCGCCTGGGAAAGGGGAGAGTTTGTTGAAATCCGGGTTCCATTCTTCTGTGATCTCGTCTTCCTGTATGAACCCGTCCTCGATTCCATATTCATCCAGGTAAGAATAGACCATGTCCATTTCTGACCTGTCCAGGATCCGCTGTGGGAAATCATCATATTCAGGAGATGCCGCTTTTGGTGAATACTGGAACATCACGGAAAGCAGTGCCTTGTCTTTCAGATTCTCGCTGTACCATTTCAGTACGCGTTCTGTCATTTCAAGGTACCCGGGAATCACCAGATGCCGTATTATGGTGCCGCTGATGATCTTGTCGTCTTTGAATACAAGCGGCTTGGACTCTGCCATCTTGATGACTGACTCTTTTGCTCTTTCCGGGTAATCAGACGCATTGAAGAATACAGCTGCGAAATGATGGTTCAGTGTCTTCAGATCCGGGAGATATACATCAGTGAATGTGTTTACGATGTCCAGCATCTCCGCAGTCTCATATCCTGATGAATTCCACAGTACCGGTATTTTCAGTCCTTTTTCCCTGGCTTCAGCTATTCCTAAAGCTATGGACGGAATGAACTGAGTTCCGGTGACCAGATTTATATTCTCTGCCCCTGCATTCTGGAGATCCATACAGATGCCGGCAAACTCGGAGACAGACACCTCTTTCCCTATTCCTCCGCGGCTTATCTGATGGTTCTGACAGAACTTGCACTGCAGTGTGCATCCTGTGAAAAATATAGTGCCTGAGCCATTTTTGCCTGTGATCGGCGGTTCCTCACCTTTGTGCAGAAGTGCGCAGGCAATGCGTATCTGGTCGGATTCACGGCAGAATCCGCAGGCTGAAGTCCTGTCTGTGCCGCAGCCACGTCCGCACAGATGGCATTTTCTGTATATGTCCAGTATATTGTCATTCATATTGAAGGTATTATTGATTGACAAAAAATTAAAGTCAATGTACTTTGATAACATACATGCCGGTGTGGCGAAATTGGTAGACGCAGCAGACTCAAAATCTGCCGGTGGCAACACTGTATCGGTTCGAGTCCGATCACCGGTAACTTATATTTCCCTTTCCTATCCCTTTATTTTTTTTTCATATTATATTATATTAAAATCAGCAAATACTAAGGAGCTATTATGAATATTCTTATTTTCGGACCTAACGGAAGCGGCAAGGGAACACTTGGCGCAAAAATCAAAGAGAAATATCCTGTTGCACACATTGAGTCTGGAGCGATCTTCAGAGAGAACATCAAGGGTGGCACAGAGCTTGGAAAAGCTGCTAAGGCTTATATCGACAGAGGAGACCTGGTTCCAGATGAGATCACAATCCCTATGATCCTTGACAGACTCCAGAAAGATGACTGCAAGGGCGGCTGGCTTCTTGACGGTTTCCCAAGAAATAAGGTTCAGGCTGAGAAACTTGATGAGGCTCTCAAGGCAAAAGGAATCAAGCTTGACTATGTAGTTGAGATCCTTCTTGACAGACAGACAGCAAAGAACAGAATCATGGGAAGAAGACTCTGCGCTAATGACAACAACCATCCTAACAACATCTACATTGATGCAATCAAGCCTAACGGAGACAAGTGCCGTGTATGCGGCGGTGCTCTTTCCGCAAGAAATGATGACCAGGATGAAGGCGCAATCACAAAACGCCATGACATCTACTACAACACAGACAATGGAACACTTGCTTCAGCATATTATTTCAAGAATATCGCTGCAAAAGATGGTTTCAAGTATGTGACACTGGATGGAAGCAAGAGCGTTCCTGAAGTTCTGGCTCAGATGCTCGCTGCTCTCAACTGATAGTTCCGTATAAACGGTAAATCAAAGCAGATATGCCTGTGGTTTTCAGGTGTATCTGCTTTTTTTATGTACATGATCACAGATCGATGTCATTGCATTTCTGATTTCAATAAAAAAAATTTCTTAAAAAATTTTATTCATTTTATTGTAAACGAAAAGCAGATGTTATATAATTTTTCCCGTTGCAGAGATTGCGATAGTCTATGTGTGTTGATTCAGGAGGATTTCTTATGAGTCGTATGGTGGGAACTGTTTCAAGAGGTCTCCGTGCCCCTATCATCAGGGAGGGAGATGATCTTGTTAAGATCGTTACAGATACTGTGCTTGAGGCATCTAAGCAGGATGGCTTCAAGATTCATGACCGTGATGTTGTGGCTATGACTGAGGCTATTGTTGCCAGAGCCCAGGGCAATTATGCTGCTGTCAGCGATATTGCTGCTGATGTGAAAGCCAAACTTGGCGGCGGTACAGTGGGAGTCATTTTCCCTATCATGAGCCGTAACCGTTTTGCAATATGTCTGAGAGGAATAGCATCCGGTGCAAAGAAAGTGATCGTAATGCTTTCATATCCGTCTGACGAAGTTGGAAACCATCTGTTTGATCTTGACCTGCTGGATGAAAAAGGAGTTGATCCTTATAAGGATGTTCTTACAGAAAAGAAATACCATGAGCTGTTCGGTTATCCTAAGCATCAGTTCACCGGCATGGATTATGTTGAGTATTACAAGCAGCTGATCACTGAGAACGGCGCTGAGGCTGAGATCATTTTCGCCAACAACCCAAGGGCTATCCTTGCTTATACAAAGAATGTCATCTGTGCTGATATCCATACAAGAGCCAGGACCAAGAGAATTCTCAAGGCTGCCGGCGGGGAGAGGATCTACGGACTTGACGAGATCATGAACGCTCCTGTTAATGGCAGCGGATGCAATGAGAAATATGGTCTGCTGGGTTCCAACAAAGCTACTGAAGATAAAGTCAAACTGTTCCCTAGAGACTGCCAGGGACTGGTTGAGAAGATTCAGGCTGAACTGCTGAAGGCTACAGGAAAGCGTGTGGAAGTCATGGTCTATGGAGACGGTGCTTTCAAGGATCCTGTTGGTAAGATCTGGGAGCTTGCTGACCCTATTGTTTCCCCTGCATATACTTCTGGACTCGAAGGAACACCTAATGAGCTGAAGCTGAAATATCTGGCCGACAATGATTTCGCATCACTTTCCGGCGATGCGCTGAAGGATGCCATTAAGGGTGAGATCCGCAAGAAAGACGGAAATCTGGTTGGAAAGATGGTATCTGAGGGAACCACACCGAGACGTCTCACTGATCTGATCGGATCACTGTGTGACCTGACATCTGGAAGCGGTGACAAGGGAACTCCTATTGTTTACATCCAGGGATATTTTGACAACTACACAACAGACTGATTTGTTCTGAAGAATGATAACAGCCACATGACATAAATTGTTATGTGGCTTTTTTTATGGTAATATATAGTTATGAAGACTGCTGATCTGGAATCCATACAGTTTGAGAAGATGACGAAAAAGCCTGTTCCGTGGCTTATCCTTTCTCTGTGTGCCCCTACCATTGTCAGTATGCTGACTACTTCGATCTATCATACTGCAGATGCTTTCTTTGTCTCTCAGCTGGGAACCAGTGCCAGCGGTGCAGTCGGCATTGTGTTCTCACTCATGGCCATAATTCAGGCTGTTGGATTCTCGCTGGGAATGGGATGCGGAAGTCTTATTGCCAGAGCACTGGGCGCCAGAGACGAGGAAAAGGCTTCCATGTATGCCTCTTCAGCTTTTTTTGCTGCCATGATATTCGGCATTACTCTGACTGTGCTTGGATTGCTGAATATTGACAGACTTATGCGGTTGCTTGGCTCCACACCTACGATTCTGCCGTATGCACGGGATTATGCCAGATTCATCCTGCTTGGCGCTCCGATCATGTGTTCCTCCTTTGTCATGAACAATGTGCTGAGATCTGAGGGCAAAGCCGCTTTCTCAATGATAGGACTCACTGTTGGCGGCTTTCTGAATGTGGCTCTTGATCCTCTGCTGATTCTTTATATGGGGCTGGGTACTGCCGGTGCCGCTCTGGCTACTCTTATCAGCCAGTGTGTCAGCTTCTCGATTTTGCTTCAGTTTTTTATCAGAAAAAAAAGTATAACGAAACTTCAGCCTGGCTTTATATCACATGATTTCAGAAGTTATGTGCAGATCGTAAAGAACGGATTCCCGTCACTTTGCCGGCAGGGACTGGCCAGTATATCCACGGTGATGCTGAATGTAAGTGCGGCTGCCTTCGGAGATGCTGCAGTTGCCGCCATGTCGATTGTCACCAGGCTTATCATGTTTGTGGCTTCTATAATGATAGGAATAGGACAGGGATTCACGCCTGTTTCAGGATACAATTACGGAGCCAAGCTGTATGCCCGGGTAAGACAGGCCTACTGGTTCACTGTGCGGCTTGGTTTTGTGGTGCTGCTGATCTTCTCCAGTGCACTGGTGATATGGGCTCCTGCTGTTATCAGAGCATTCCGTGATGATCCGGATGTCATAAGCATCGGTACAGTTGCGTTGAGATGGCAGGCCTGTGTGCTTCCGCTTCATGCTTTGATCGTGGGGACCAATATGCTGATGCAGTCCACCGGACAGGCTCTTAAAGCCACTTTCCTGGCCTGTAACCGCCAGGGGGTCTATTTTATTCCTCTGATCATGATCCTTCCGAAATTTCTGGGACTGCATGGCGTTGAGATTACTCAGGCCTGCTCGGACTTCCTCAGTGTGCTGACTGCCATTCCATATGCCTTGCTTTTCATACGTTCACTTAAAAGGAGGGAAAAATAATGCTGACCAGCCCTTTCCCTGAGAAAAAAGCCAGAAGAATATGCCTGAGACTGATGGAGCAGCTGGATAATGAGAAGACTTTTTCTCCTGGGACAGGACTGATGATAGGTGTGCTCTGCTGTGATGACAGTGATGGAAACCGTGTTGTATTGAAAGCTTTTTCCGGGCAGTACGATGGCTCCTGGGAACTGCCTGGCTGGGTAGGTCCTGCCTTTGATGTGGATAAGTTCTGGAAAATTGCAGACGAGGCTGACCGAAAGATAAAGTCCGGTATGCTGGGTGCTGAAGAGTGCAGGACTGTTTCCAGAAAAGCTCAGGAGGATATTTTCGCACTCTATGAGTTTCATTGTGCAGATGGCAGGATCATATCTCTGCAGGATGTGTTCCAGAACAGAGGATTCCCAGGTGGAACCGGCGACTGCTGTGAGATAAAACTGCTGAATCATGCATTCCGAAATCATCTGCAGCCTGTTAGTATGGCACAGTTCTTTTATGGTCAGGAGAATCCGTCCGGGAACAGAAAACATGGAGAGTTCTATTCCCCTTGCGACGAAAAATGTGTACCGATCCTGAGAGAAATGCTGGGACTGGATATACTGTATCTGGATCAGGATATTGTAGTGGTGAATAAGCCTGCTGGATTGCTTTCTGTTCCTGGCAAGGGAGAGGATAAGCAGGACTGTGTGGTAAGCCGAGTCAGACGGCTTTATCCATGGTGCGTGAGAAACCCTGCGGCTCACCGGCTGGATATGGATACATCGGGACTTCTGGTGCTGGGGCTGACAGAGAATGCCCACAGACAGCTGTCCATGCAGTTTGAGGGACGCCAGGTGAAGAAAAAATATATTGCTGTTCTTGATGGAATTTTGAAATATGACAGCGGGAGAATGGAACTTCCTTTCCGGCTGGATCCTGAGAACCGGCCTTATCAGGTTTATGACCCGGTGAATGGCCGTATGGGCGTGACATTATGGAGACGATTGCGGGTTTATGATGGAATGACCAGAGTAGAGTTCACACCTCTTACAGGGAGAACTCATCAGCTGAGGATCCATTCTGCCAGTCCTAAAGGGCTGGGCATTCCTATTGTAGGTGACCGGCTTTATGGCACAAGAACTGAAGGACAGAGACTGCTGCTCCATGCCGGGTATCTCCAGTTCGTTCATCCTGGAACCGGTAAGACCATGTGCTTTGAGGTTGAGGCACCTTTCTGAGATATCAGCCTGAATTATCTTCTTCTTTTTGACAGAAGTATGAATCTTGCCAGGTTGGCTACAGCTGTCAGTGCTGATGCCACATAAGTCATGGCCGCTGCTGTCAGAACTTTCTTGACACCTGCTAGCTCTTCCTCATTTAATGTGCCCGAACTCCTGAGTATTTTTATTGCTCTGGCTGATGCATCCATTTCCACAGGAAGTGTGACCAGATAGAAGAGAACTGCACATCCGAAAAGGATCAGACCAATGTTGATGAGAAGACCATATCCCAGAATGATTCCCAGAATTGCCAGCATCGGACCAGCTCCTGAGCCGATATTTGCCAGAGGTACCAGTGAGCTTCTGAGCACCAGCGGACCATATCCTGTCTTGTGCTGGATGGCATGACCTGTCTCATGTGCTGCAACCCCGATGGCTGCTATTGATGTCTGCCCATATACTGGCTGTGATAATCTGAGGACTTTTGCTGACGGATCATAGTGGTCAGTGAGACTGCCCTGTATAGCCTGGATTTTCACATCATTTATCTTATTTGAATACATAAGATATTCTGCTGCCTGGCGACCTGTGATCCCTTTTCTGCTTGCCACTTTTGAATATTTAGCAAATGTGGTTGTCACCAGATACTGAGCATACATTGAGAGAAGCAGTGTAGGAACTACTAGAATAATATAATAGATATCAACCATATGCTTTAGATCTTATCAATAAGTATTGAACATTTGCCTGATGGTATAGGCAACCGCTTTTTCTTGCCGCCAAGAATATTGATGGTGAAGTAATAAAGTTTCTCTGATTCCATTCTGACTTCCCATCCTCTTCCGCTTTTGTTCACAAGAATTGTTATCATGTTGCGCTTCAGTGACAGATCCTCAATTCCCATGATTTCCAGTATCGGTATGGTCCAGTCCACTGTCTTCCTTGGCAGACTGATATAAAGGCCGATGACATTCTCGATCATCAGAGTGATGGTGCTGAGTGCGACATAGGACAGAAAATTTTTCCTGGGGAAATTTTTCTTACCTTCCCACTTTGATGGGGCTCCCTTTACCGGTGAATATGCCTCGTAGATATCTCCCTGTTTGTCTCCGTCAGGGTGCAGTGTGTCCAGTATGAAGTACAGATGGCGGATGGCACATTCTCTGGCGAAATCGTATCTCTCATATTTTTCCAGCCCTTTTATCAGCATGAATGTCATATGAGGATATACAGATCCGCAGTATCCTCTTCCTGCAGGATCAAAAGCCGGGGAGTCTGAAGCCAATGTCGGGAACGGATTCTCTGTTGCAAACGGACCATCGGAAAGGAGGTTTATCATTGCTGCAGCCTTGTCCTCGCTTGGAATCTGTGCCAGGAGGACCCAGTATGATGCAATGGTCTTTACCTTGACTTTCTCCTCATTCTTGTTGAGGTCGTAGTAAAAATTATCTTCCTCGTCCCACATCAGTGCATCAATTCTTGTCTTGAGGGAATAATATTTCTTCTTGTATTTGAAGCTGATTTCCTTATCATTGAGAATATCACCGATGGCAGACATATAGTATGCGTTGAGGGCCATCTGTGAGTTGAAGTCAATGAGGTATGCAGCCTTGTCTCTTGGAGTATTGTCCATCTGCTCAACTGCAAGGTGAACTTTGAAGAGTCCATTCTTCTGCTGGAATTTTGACTCGATCCACTCATAATATTTTTCCAGCACAGGAATAACTTCCTTGAGCCGTTTCTTTACACCTATTTTATGATAGATATTGAATTCTGCCCATGAGAACAGCGGAGGGAAAAGACATTCCGGATTGTCGCGGGTAAAGACCGGCATACCTGTTTCCTGATTATAAATTCCGCGGATCGCTCCTGATTCTTCCTGTTTGCCGTAGAAATTATCAAGTGCCTGAGTAGGGGAGAATATTGAATTGCTGTAGACCAGAAAAAAAGTTGAGAGACATGCCTCGTATTGATTTATGACTGTATTTTCCGGATAATTGTAATATTTGTTCTGAAAACCATTTTTCTTGGTTCCTTTTACCCAAAAATCATTGAGCCACAGCCAAGTTTTATTATATATATCTACAAAATCCTGATCATAAAAATGAATAATAGGGAATCCTGTTTTTAACACGGTCACTCCTTATGTAAAGCAACATTTATTGTACATCACAATTTTATTCCAGTCAAATTTTTTTATTTTTTTTATTGACATTTCGGGGTTAAGTTATATTTTATCAGTATGACTACATGTGATTTTGCGGAAAAAGTACTGAAACTGAGCCCGGAAGTGCTGAAAAAGCGGACGATATTCATTAAATTTATTGTGTCAGGCGGAAATGTTGTCTTCGATCCTGAACTGTTTGTCTATTTTGAGGAGAATTATGGCGAGGACAGCCTGTATCATAAGGATATTGCAGGTGCCAATAATATTGACCTGGGAAAAGTTCAGGGCGGCGCATTTGTAGGAATCGGCTGGGATAAGGTCATTGTATCAGGTTTCAGCACGCAGTTTGGCGGAGTTGAAGAATTCCGCGAGAATGTGCTCAGGTATTTTGAGTCATATTTTGACTGTCCGGTGGAAATGAATATATAGGATTCGGTTATGGAGATCATGGATAAAAAAACAGAAGAACGGATCAGACAGGCAGATCTCATTACGGAAAAGGAATTTCATAAGAAAGTGTTTATCCGGGGAATAATAGAATTCTCCAATTATTGCCGCAAGAACTGCAGATACTGCGGAATCAGACGTGAAAATGCCGGGGTAAGCCGTTACCGTATGAGTCCGGATGAGATCGTGTCTGTGGCTGAAATGAATCTGCAGAAGGGTATAAAGACCATTGTGCTCCAGAGCGGCGAAGATCTTTCTTATACCAGGGAAGTGATGTCAGATATCATAAGAAGGATCAAGGCGCTGGATCCTGACTGTGCCATAACCCTGTCCATCGGAGAACGGAGCTGGGAGGATTATGCTGCTTTCAAGGAAGCTGGTGCTGACAGATTTCTCATGCGGTTTGAGACCAGTGACAGAGCACTTTTCAGACAGCTGCATCCTGACGATGATTTTGATGTGCGAATGAGGGCATTGCAGGATCTGAGAGAACTTGGATATGAGGTGGGATCCGGATTCATGATCGGAATTCCTGGAGAAACTGCTGATGCTGATGACCGCAATATAGATATGCTGGAGAAGATAGATGTTCATATGATAGGGGCCGGTCCTTTTCTTCCTGCTGCCGGTACTCCTATGGAGAATGAGAGGATTTCTGCTGATCTGGAGCGGTGTCTGGATGTATATGCCAGAATCAGAATCCGGTTTCCGAAGGCTAATATGGCGGCTGCCACTGCCCTGGATGCACTGGACAAAGGTGGGAGAAAACTTTCTCTCGCAGCAGGTGCAAATGTTGTGATGCCCAATACCACACCGCTGAAATACCGTGACAGTTATTCTATTTATGAGCGCAAAGGAAAACTGGATGACCACATGGCGGATGCTGAATACCTGGGGGTAGAGCTTGAACGGCTGGGATATGTCCCTATGTGGAATGAGCGAGGAGATTCACTGCTGGTAAAAAACAATGGATAAAAATGACTCGGGTCAGATTTTCTGAATGGAATTATCTGATCAGTCGGGAGGTCTGTGTTTATCACCGGCTTCCCGCTGATGTTTTACTGATCTTTTCTGCAGAAGATTTTTTTACCGTCGCCCTTTTTGCCCGTGTAAATTCCGTGTTCAACGATTACTTTTCCGCGGAGGAGTACGGTCTCCGGTCTTCCTTTCTGTTCCATCCCCTCATAAATGCTGTAATCCACACCTTCCAGGCATGTGTTTGCACTCATTATTCCTCGATAGTCCGGATCGAAGATCACAATATCGGCATCATATCCGGGTGCTATATGGCCTTTTCCTGCAAGACCATTTATTCGGGCTGGATTTGTAGACATGATTTCCACAAATTTCTGTCTGGAGAGCTTTCCTTCACATACTCCGTATGTCCAGATGGCATTCAATCTGTTCTGGACTGAAGGTGCCCCGTTTGGAATATCTGCGAAAGTGCAGCCTTTTCCCATGCCCAGATGCTTCTGTACTGCCCAGTCAAATCCGCAATGATCGGAACTTACAGCATTCAGCCATCCGTTCCTTAAAGCTTCCCAGAGGTATGGCTGATGGTCTTTTGTGCGGAGAGCCGGCGAGCACACGAATTTAGCACCTTCATCATTTGGAAGAGCCAGAGATGACTCGTCAAAAAGAAGGTAATGTGCACAGGTCTCACCAGCTACAGGAAGTCCTTTCTGCTGTGCCTCTTTGATGGCCGAAAGTGCCTCACGGCATGTCACATGGACGATATATACCGGTGCCTGACACATTTCAGCAAGGCGGATTGCTCTCTGTGTGGCTTCTCCCTCCACGATGGGCGGTCTTGACAGTGCATGATAATATGCTCCGGTCTTTCCTTCTGCGATCAGTTTTTTTGTCAGATAATCCACCATATCAGCATTTTCAGCATGCAGCATCACGGTGACTCCTGCCTCTTTGCCAGCTGCAAGAGCACGTATTATTGTTTCATCATCAGCATGGAAAAACTGTCCTTTATATGCCATGAACAATTTCATTGTGATGCAGCCAATGCCAGGAAGATCCTTTATTTCTTCAAAGACCTCAGGACGTGCATCAGTAAGAACAGGATGGAACGCATAGTCCACCATGGAGATGCCCTTTACATAATTTCTGTCATAATCTGAAAGTGACTCAATGAGACCGCGGCCTTTTTCCTGATTCACGAACTCCACCACTGTGGTGGTACCTCCGACAGTACAGGCATTTGTGGTCTCGAATCCGCGTACACGGCTTCCTTTATATACGAAGGAATAATGTACATGCTGGTCAATTCCACCCGGCATCACATATTTTCCGCTGGCATCAATTACTCTGTCAGCTGTATTTTCAGGAAGATCCGTACCGATGGCTGTTATTTTTTCACCATCTGTCAGAACATCGGCCCTGAATTCGTCTTCTGCTGTAAGAACTGTTCCATTTTTGATCAGTATTTTCATGTCAGAGTCCCTCCCTGTCCAGTTTCAGCACCGCATTGAGCAGAACTGTTGCTCCTCCGGTACACTGTCTTACAGAGGTGTGTTCTGGTTCGCAATGTGAAAGACCGCCGTCAGATGGTACAAAGATCATGGTGGTTGGCAGCATGTAGGATGCATACTGTGCATCATGACCAGCACCGGAATGAATGTCCATATGAGAAATACCGGTTTCTTCAGCTGCCTGCCGAACATAATTCACCAGTGCAGGGTTCCAGTAGACAGTGTCACGGTTCCAGCCCAGCTCCACTTCACAGCTGCACTGCTGCCATTTCCTTTCTGGAAGCCTGAACAGGATCTTGCGGACCTTATCCAGTACGGCCGGATCCTCATGGCGTACATCAATTGAAAAATCAAAATAGTCAGGAATCACAGTGTTCACACATGGATGTATCACTACCTCTCCTGTTGTATAGACCAGATCATCAACACCCAGTCTGTCGATCTCTTCGTGCAGATAACACAGTGCCTCAGCAGCGGCATGAAACGCATCATGTCGTTTTTTCATTGGAAATGTGCCGGCATGAGCAGCAAACCCGTAAAATTTTATCCTGTAGATCATCTGTCCCAGCACGCAGGTTACAACACCCAGATCCTTTCCGGCGTCTTCCAGAATAGGTCCCTGCTCGATATGAAGTTCAAACATTGCCAGATATCTGTCTGGTGACAGACGGTTTTCTTTTTTGCCGAGATATCTGAATGCGGAGAGCTTCTTGCCGAACTCAGTTTTGCGGTCTACGATGGAGACAGATTTCAGCATCTTGTCTTCTTTAAAATTATCTCTGAATCGTTCCGGCATGAAATCGTGGCATACGATCCCGGAACACATCATACATGGAGGAAATTCAGATCCTTCCTCATTAGTCCAGATCATTGCGGTAAGAGGATGTGTATGCGGGATGTGTTCTGCTGCCACAGTCTCCAGCACTTCCATGGCACCCATCACGCCCAGAATTCCATCGTAATTACCGCCATTCTTGACTGAATCACAGTGGGAACCCATTACGATCCGCTTTGCCTGAGGATCGCTTCCCGGTAGGGTGGCATACATATTGGCCAGATCATCTGTTTCAATCACTGCTCCGATTTTTTCCATGCGCCGCACGAACTCATCACGTGCCGACTCATCCTCTTTGGAGAGAGCATATCGTGTGATTCCACCATGTCCGGCATCACCGAATTTAGAAAATGTCATTATTTTGTCATGCATCCTTTCCGCACTGCACTGATATATCATAAAATCCTCCTGAAATATAATGATATCATAGGTCACTGTGATCCGCAATATTATCCGCTGTTATGTAAATGACTCTGATGCCGCAAATAAAAAAAGCGTTCCATTTCGGAACGCTTTTTATGTCTGAGATCACATTGATCTTCAGATAAGTCTTACGGAGATCACACCTTCTGCGGACTCAAGCTTTGTGATCACTCTCTGGAGCATCTCATCAGAAACATCGCATTTACTGTCGATTTCAACAATGTTATAAGCATATCCATTCTTATTTTTGTTGATATATTCGGCAATGTTGATTTTCTCGCTTGCCATGATCGTGGAAAGCTGTCCGATCACATTAGGAATATCCTTGTTGATGATGGTGAGTCTCTTTCTTCCGGTATATGGCATCTCACAGTTAGGGAAGTTCACAGAGTTCTTGATATTTCCGAACTCAAGATAATCTTTCAGTTCTGTTGCTGCCATTGCCGCACAGTTGTCCTCGGCTTCTTCGGAGGATGCTCCCAGGTGAGGGATAGCAATTACATTGTTCATGTTGATGAGCTCTGCATCAGGGAAGTCTGTCATGTACTTTGATATGATTCCTGCTTCGATGGCAGCCTTAAGGTCATCATTCTTTACCAGTCCGCCGCGGGCAAAGTTGAGAAGTACAGTTCCCTTCTTCATGATTGCAAACTTGTCTGCATTGAACATTCCCTTTGTACCGTCAGTCAGAGGAACATGCACTGTGATATAGTCTGATTCAGCGATGAGTGTGTCCAGGCTGATTGCCTTCCTGATCTCTCTTGAGAGACCCCATGCGGCGTCAACAGAAATATATGGGTCGAATCCGATTACGTTCATTCCCAGTGCTGCTGCGCTGTTGGCAACCATGACTCCGATTGCACCCAGTCCGATGACGCCCAGTGTCTTGCCTTTCAGCTCGTGTCCTACAAACTGTCCTTTGCCTTTTTCTACCAGCTGTGGAACCTCGTCACCCTTGTCTGCCAGTGTCTTGCACCAGTCAATGGCTGCAGGAATGTTTCTGGAGGCAATGAACATGGATGCGATGACAAGTTCCTTTACGCTGTTTGCATTGGCACCAGGAGTGTTGAATACAACTATACCTTTTTCTGTGCATTTATCTATAGGAATGTTGTTTACGCCTGCACCTGCTCTTGCTACTGCCAGCAGTGAAGCAGGGAGCTCCATATCATGCATCTTGAAGCTTCTGAGAATGATTCCATCAGGATTTGCCATCTCTGATGCTGTCTCGTATTTGTCTCTGTCCAGCAGGGAAAGTCCTGCCACTGAAATTTTATTAAGTGTCTGAATCTTATACATAATCAGTTTTCCTTTGCAAATTTTTTCATGAATTCGACCAGTGCTTTGACGCCATCCAGTGTCATTGCATTGTAGATACTTGCTCTCATTCCACCTACCAGACGGTGTCCTGCCAGGTTCACAAGTCCTGCGGCTGCAGCTTCCTTGACAAATTTCTTGTTGATGGCATCAGCTGCCTCACCTGTGTACTTTGTCAGGAAAGGAACGTTCATAAGTGATCTGCTGCCCTTGTCGACTGTAGCATGGTAGAAATCGTTGTTGTCCAGATAATTGTAGAGATAATCTGCCTTCTCCTTATTGCGTTTCAGCATTCCTTCTGCTCCGCCGTTCCTGTCGATCCAGTGAAGAACTTTTCCGACCACGTAGATAGCATGGCAAGGAGGTGTGTTGTACATGCTCTCTCCGTCAACATGTGTCTTGTAGGAGAGCATTGTAGGAGTTCCCGGCAGAGGATTCTCAGTGATCAGATCTTCTCTGATGATTACTACTGTGGCACCTGCAGGTCCCAGGTTCTTCTGTGCTCCTGCGAAGAGAACACCAAACTTTGTCACATCCAGTGGCTCACTGAGGATGCATGATGAAATATCTGCAACCAGCGGAATATTTCCTGTGTCCGGAATATATTCATAATGGGTTCCCATGATCGTATTGTTGAAGCAGATATATGCATAATCGTAATCTCCCTCAATTTTCTCAACTTTTGGAATGTAACAGAATCCTCTGTCCTCGGAAGATGCTATCTCATCAACTGTGATGAATTTTTTTGCTTCAGCTGCGGCTTTCTTTGCCCATACACCTGTTCTGATATATGCTGCCTTCTTATATTTTGTTCCCAGGTTCAGAGGGATCATTGCAAACTGAGTTGAACCGCCACCCTGAAGGAAAAGGATCTTGTAGTTCTCAGGAACATTCATGAGCTTTCTTACCATTGCTTCTGCATCCTGAATGATCGGCTTATATGCCGCAGAGCGGTGGCTCATTTCCATGACTGACTGGCCTGTTCCATTGTAGTTGAGCATCTCGGCTGCGCATTCTTTCAAAACTTCTTCAGGCAGGCATGAAGGACCTGCGGAAAAATTGTAAACTCTATCCATATTCTACTCCTTTTGGATACTTGGTATCATTGCTGAAAGAAATCTTAATTCTTCAGTAAAATGTACATTCCTAACAATTATATCTTTATCTCCCAATATAGCGGAAGAAAAATTCAGAATTCCCTTTATGCCGCCTTCCTTCATCCTCTGAAGGGTGCTTTCTGCGGCCTGGGCAGGTACGGCTATTATGCCGAAATCAATATTCATCTCCTTTATCCTGTCTGTCATCTCGCAGGCAGGGAAAAGCGGTACGGAAGTCCTCATGACCTCCAGTCTGTTTATGTTGCTGTCAAATCCTGCAACTATCATATACTGGCCATTCTCAATGACCGGGTTCTTTATGAAAGAACTTCCCAGCAGTCCTATCCCGGCTATACATACCCTGACCGGTCTGTCAAACCTGAACAGATCTTTTATGAAATCCGCAAGTTCTCCGGCGCTGTATCCCTGGGTGGAACTTTTCAGCTTTCCGGCCAGACTCAGGTCTTTTCTTATTGTGCAGGCAGAGATCTTTGTGAGCTTTTCCAGGCTGGAAGAGGTCAGAATTTCGTTTCTGTCCATTCCTTCCAGAACCCTGTAAAGCAGACAAAGCCTTGTTATTGCCTGTACCGGCAGATTTTCCTTCGCCATAAACTTCCCTTGTGAAAATTTTCACAGACAGTATATGAAATTTATCTTTGATTGTCAATATACAATATGATATAATACCACAATATGAAAAAAATAGTTGTTTTATTTTTGATTTTTTTTGCGTCCGTATCTGCATTCAGCCAGGATATGACTTCCTATGCTTACAGTGATGGTGCGGCGCGGATCGTTCAGGATGGAGAAAACAGCATTATTTATCTTGGAACATCTGTGAATGATGGTTCCTGCATCACGCTGAAATTTTCCAAAGAGACTGCCTCAGCCGCAGCTTCTTTTTATAACGGTGAGAAATTCAGCTCTTTCTCATGCTCAAATCTTGTCCCTGTCCATGAGGCCACTTTTTATTTTGCAGCTCTTGGATTTGTTCCTGACAAGATCGTCGTTAATTTTAAGGATGATAGATCTGCAATAACAGGACTGAGTGTAAAAACATTTGAGAATTCTGATTTCCCGCCATTGTCTCCGCTGCCTGCTGATCTCAGTCAGATTCTTGCCGTGGATGAGCATACATGGCGGTACAGCGACTGGGAAGTGTATCAGTGGGAGAGTTTCCCGGGCATTCTGGTGTTTGATACATTGAACTATGATATTCAGAGCAATATTTTCAAGCGGCTCTCATTTTTTGTGGAAAAAAGAGGATTTACCGGCAGGATCCACAGTTTCAGCACACTTTCCGGCAAGGCTGACTGGAACGGACATAATTATCTGTCTGCAGATCTTGCTGAGTTTTTCAATGAAGCTGAGAGAACTGGAATCGTGCTGACTTCCGGAGAGCGATATCTCCGTGAACTGCTGCTTTCCTGCGGAATCATTGAGAAGTCGGATTCAGGTTATACCGGCAATGATCATACGGGTGTTATCTCCATTTCCAGAGAGTCGGGTTCTTATCTGCGTGGCCTGCTGCTGACCCACGAGGGATTTCATGGGCTGTATTATGCGGTTCCTGCTGTAAGAGAGCTCGTGGAGGATGGATGGGACAGTCTGGCTGATCCTTCCAGAGAGATCTGGCTTGATTATCTGAGGACTTCAAAAGGCTGGAATTATAATTATGAGGATATGTATCTGGTGAAGAATGAACTGTTTGGCTATATGATGCAGCAGCGTTATTTCGCTGAATATTTTGATAATTTTCTTTACCCGAGAGTTCTGAAGAATTGCAGTGAGAAGAGTGCGTATTATTCTGAGCACAAGGATGAGATACGTACTGATATGATAAAACTTGCTGAGAATTTGAATTCTTTTCTTGGGACAGGTCTCGGACTTTCAGCCGGAAATCTTATTTATATCAGAGAGATCAAGTGATATGTCTTGGGCAGAGGTCTGAGAGAAAGCACCTGTCACATTCCGGATTTCTTGCATGGCAGCATTCTCTTCCGTGAAGGTTTGCTGTCATGGAAAATCTGTACTGCATGGCAGGCGGTATAATTCTTCTTATGTCCATCTCCACTTTTTCCGGTTCTTTGCTGTCTGTAAGTCCCAGCCTGTAAGTTACACGTTTGAAATGAGTGTCAACTATCACTGCCGGCTGGCTGAACACAGTTCCTACCACCACATTGGCTGTTTTTCTCCCTACACCAGGAATCTTGACTAATTCTTCTATTTTGTCAGGCACCCGGCCATCATATTTTTCCAGCAGCATTTTTGCCGCCTCTTTTATATTCCGGGCTTTTGCGTGAAAGAATCCAGTGGCATGAATTATTTTTTCAAGCTGTGCTATGTCTGCCTCAGCCATAAGCTGTGGGGTAGGGAAGTTTCTGAAAAGCTCCGGGGCCACTCTCATTACCTGCTGATCTGTGGTCTGTGCGCTGAGAATCACACATATAAGCAGTTCGAAATTGTTTCTGAATTTCAGGAACTGTATATCTGCCGGGTATTTTTCATCCAGCCTGCGAAGGATTTCATCTGTATTTTTGCACATCATAAAAAGAAAATATCATTTCTTACTTGACCCTGTAAAGAGAATTCTTTATACTGTTAAATATATTACGGAATGTGGCCCAGTGGCTAGGGCACCTGCTTTGGGAGCAGGGTATCGTGGGTTCGAGTCTCACCATTCCGACTAATCTCTCCCTCGAGGAGAGATTTTTTTTGCCCTAATTCCTTGTCAGGATCCAGCACTTATGTATTTTTGTATTTCTTGCATAATCGAAAGGTATGCTGCTCTTTGTGATATCTTCGACATTAAATGATTCTGACAGGCTGTCATCCAGCTCGAATTTCCTTGAGTTTGTGGAAAATATTATTTTTCCTCCATTGTTCAGACTGTTTCCTGCCAGTCTCAATAGGGAGGCATGATCCCGCTGTATGTCGAATATATTTTCCCTGCTCTTTGAATTGGAGAAAGTAGGGGGATCAATGAAGATCAGATCAAATTTCTGCTGGTTCTTCTGAAGAAATTCTATTGAATCGCATTTTATGAAATCATGCTCTTTGGGATTCAGACCATTGAGCTGAAAATTCCGCTGTCCCCAATCCAGGTAGGTCGATGATGTATCCACACTGACTGCCTTGACAGCTCCGCCTGTTACTGCATATATGGATGCTGTGCATGTGTATGCGAACAGGTTCAAGAATTTTTTGCCCTGGCTTTCCTGCTTTATGAGACTGCGCACATCCCGGTGATCAAGGAAAATTCCGGTATCCAGATAGTCGTAGAAGTTCACATAGAATTTTATTCCGTTTTCCTGCATTATCTCGAACTTGCCTGTATTGCTGTTCTTCTCATATTGCATTGCTCCGTGCTGTTTTTCCCTGCGTCGGATAAATATATTTTCCCTGTCTGTATACTGGGTAAGGACCTGCTCCATTTCTTTTATCCGCCGTTTTGTCTTTGTCGGGTCTATATATGCAGGAGCCGCATATTCCTGAAGATAGATCCATTTGTCCTCATAAAAATCAATGGCTGCGGAATAATCAGGCATATCCGCGTCATAGATCCTGTAGCTTGTCACACCCAGCCTTCTGGCTGTTTTTCTCATCAGCTTAAGGTTTTTGGCTATCCTGTTGGCGAACATCTGTGCTGCCGGAGAGAGTTCATGCTCATGCTCTTCCCTGTACTCAGGATCCAGTGAGAATACTGCAGAGATACATTCCAGCGGACCATTGTACAATTTGTTTACTTTGGTTGCTTTAAGTCCTGTCTTTCTGGCCAGTTCCTGATCTCCGGTTATGAAGAATCCCTTCCATCCGTTGAAACGTTCCTTGAAAATGTTTCCCATATCAGCATACAGCTGTTTCAGCTGCTCTTTTTCGCCCAGACGCTCGCCGTATGGCGGATTCACGCCGATCAACCCAGGGGCACCTGCATTATCAGGGATGGAGAGTTTGTGTATTTCCTTCTTTGATATCCTTATTTTATCCAGAAGTTCCGGATACATGGAGAAAGCCTTTGAGACATTTTTCCTGGCAGCGTTGACAGAATCAGTGCTGTAGTCGAAACCGAACACATTCGGTACTGATGGTATGGATTGGGTTATGAGCTCTGTAGCTTCCTGCCGTATTTCCTCCCAGAGATTCCGGTTGAATTTTCTCCAGTTCTTGAAGCAGAAATAGTTCCGGTCGAAAGCAGGCGGAATATTTGCAGCCATCATCACTGACTCGATCACCAGTGTTCCTGAGCCGCACATTGGATCTATGAAGCTGCCTCCTGATGCTGCCACGTCCTGCCAGTTTCCACGGTACAGCAATGCTGCTGCCGCATTTTCCTTGAGTGGAGCCTCCACATGGGCTATCCTGTATCCTCTTCTGTGCAGTGAGTCACCGGCCATATCCAGACTGACAGTGCCTCTGTCCCTGTTTATGAAAAAATTTATTCTGATATCCGGCTGTTCTGTCTCTACATCAGGACGTTTTCCGGTCTTTTTCCTGAAACTGTCAGCTATTCCGTCTTTTACTACCAGTGACAGATATGCATTGTTCCTGAAGTTTGCTGTCGCCAGGACAGTATCTACCGCAAAAGTCCTTGACAGTGAGAAGATGCTGTCCCAGTCATAGTTGACTACATTCTTATATATGTCTTTCTCGTTTTTTACAGTGAATTCCATAAGATTCAGCAGTACTTTCGATGCCACCCTGGACCAGAGGCATACTTTCAGACCATCTTTCTGAGTTCCTCTGAAAGAGACATTTCCCTGTCCCATTGTATATTTCCTGATTCCAAGAGCTTCCAGCTCTTTTGCGATAAGGTTCTCGTAGCCGTTGGCCGAGGTCACTGTAAAATTGAAAAGTTCCATAGTTTAACGATAACTTTTTTTCCTGTCTGAAACAAGAAGGTTGATAATTCAGATGTTGTATTTTGTGCTGAATTCTTTTATGCTTTCAGTTATGGAAAAGAAATTACCTGATATTCTTGCTCCGGCAGGAGATATGGATTGTGCCAAAGCCGCCATACTGGCCGGGGCTGATGCTTTATATATCGGTCTCAGAAAATTCAACGCCAGAGAACGTGCAGTGAACATAGGAATTCCTGAACTTAAGGAAATCATTTCTATTGCCCATGCCAGAAATGTGAAAGTTTATGTCACCATGAATACCCTTCTGACAGAAGCTGAGCTCCCTGAGGCTTTTCAGACCGCATCTGAGATTTACAGCTCCGGTGCTGATGCTCTTATTGTACAGGATCCCGGACTGATCTGGCTTCTTCATCAGTATATACCTGATCTGGAACTCCATGCATCAACCCAGATGACCACCCATAACTGCTGCCAGCTGGATTATCTTAAAAGCCTCGGAATAAAAAATGTGAATTTTGCCAGGGAACTTTCTTGTTCTGAACTTAAAAAAGCTGTTTCTTATGCCGGGGATCTGGGAATCAGAACTGAGATCTTTGTCCACGGGGCATACTGCATATCATGTTCCGGCATCTGCTATATGAGTTCTTTTATTTCCGCTCAGGCTGGAAACCGTGGCAAATGTCTTCAGCCATGCAGACGCAGGTACAGCCTGAAACCTGGCGGAGAGAAAAAATATTTTTTCAGTCTTAAAGATAATAATGCGCTGGATAATCTGGAGCAGATCATGGATTCCGGAGCTGAGGCTCTGAAAATAGAGGGACGGATCAAGAATTACAGTTATGTTTATACCACTGTCTCTGCATGGCGTGAGCATCTGGACAGCTTGCTGCATCCGGGGGATATCTCTTTTCAGTCTGATGTGAGCAAGGTTTTCAACAGAGGATTCAGTACCGGATATTTTGATGGCAGGATCTCGCCTGCTATGTTTGTTGAGTCTCCGTTGGATCAGGCTATGGTACAAGCTGGTACAGTCCTTTCGTTCAATGCAGACCAGCAGCTTCTGACAGTGGATAATAAATGTGCAGATATTGAAGTCGGCGCACGGATAAATATTTATACTGCTGAAAATGCCTTTGTCTGCGGTGCTGTGGTGAGAGAGGCCGTGGACGACAGCCGGTTTGTTATTACCATCGAGAATCTGCTTCATGGCAAGATTCTGAGAGGCCAGCTGGTTACATTGTTTCCGGAACCATCCAGAATGGCGGAATTAAAGACTGATATCAACAGTCTTAAGGCTGAGAATGTGCCGTTTGATGTGGCTGTCTCAGGTTCTGCAGGGCAGCCTCTGAAAGCTGTTTTTTCTGCAGCTGGCAGATCTGTGACTGTGGAGAGTGCTGTCTTGCTGGAGAATGCAAAAAATGTAGGACTGACTTTGGATAATGTAAAGGAACAGTTCGAGAAGACTGGCGGACAGCTGTGTGTGCTGGGCGATATGTCTGATGCAGGTCTTCAGCCTGATCTCTTCCTGCCTGTAAGGGAATTGAACCGTATGCGCAGGGAAGGGCTTGAGAGGCTGTTCACCAGGGAGGCTGTTTCCGAATATCCGGTGAAAAAGGCATATCATTTCGGTAAAAGAAAAGCAGCTGTTCTGGTTTCTTCTCCTGGAGATGCCATGCTGTTTGCTGATAAGGCTGATTTTGTCTTTATGGAAGTTTTTCCTGGAATGGACTGTGGTATATTCAATGAAAAAAATCATGTATATCCATGGTTCCCGCCGTTTATTCCGGACAGTCAGGTGGACTTCTACATTTCTGTCCTTGAACAAAAGCCTGAATATCTGGTTTCTGATAACGCCGGGCTGGGACTGATGGCTTCAAAATATGGATGCCGCTGGATAGCCGGACCGATGCTGAACAGTGCGAACAGTTTCGCATTCGAGGCTTATAGCAAGAGCTGCGGTGCCTGGGGCGGGTTCATGTCTGATGAGCTTAACGAGGAACAGCTGGCAGATATATCAGCTCCTGGAAATTTTTCAGTCTTCATGCGTATTTTCGGCCCTGTCACCATGATGACCACCAGACAGTGTCTGCTGGCTTCTGCAGGCAGATGTCGCAGCGGAAGAAATATGTTCACTGATGAGTGTGTCCGCAATTGTCATGGCTGGGAAAAATTTTATGATGAGAAGAATATTCCTTTTCATATTGTGAAGAGCCGTGGATATGTGAACAGGGTATTCAATGATTCTGTGCTGTTCTTGCCTGAGGCATGTTCATATATCAATGCTGATTATTTTCTGGTGGATCTCAGAAGTTTCCCTTTCTGCAATTATACAGAGAAAGAAAAGATGGAGATCTTTGATTTCTTCCGAAATACTGTGCAGCACGGCAGGGCTGACAGAAATTCTGCTGAAAATGTGAAAAAAATTGCAGGAAAAGTGACCAGAGGAAATTATCAGAGGGGATTTTAATTGACTTATAAGTATAAATTCGGTAAAGTTTCGTTATGCCAAAAGTAATTTTTCCTGGATCCTTTGATCCTGTGACCAATGGACACCTTAATGTAATCGACCGTGCTGTAAAAATCTTTGACAAGGTTGAAGTTGTAATATCAGTAAATCCCCAGAAAAATTATTTCTTTTCTGTAGAAGAGCGGTTTGAAATGTTATCAGCGCTGACAGCCCATTATGATAATGTGCATATCTCTGTATGGGATAAGCTTATAGTTGATTTTGCCGATAAGGTAGGCATATATCTTTTTATCCGCGGTGTCAGATCTCTCAATGATTTTGCCTATGAGTTTGAGCTTTCTCTTATGAACAGGGGACTGAACCATAAGATCGACACTGTGTTCATTCCGACTGATTCGGAGTACTCGCTGCTCAGATCTTCTGCCATAAAAGAGCTTGCATATTTTGGCGGTGATGTCTCCAAGATGGTTCCTCCTATTGTGGAGAAAGCCCTGAAGGCAAAATTCAATACGGGGACTTGACAATATATTGACGATAAGTTAAATTTTCATAACTGTCTAATTGTAATTTGGAATATTTTTATATAAAGAGGTAATAAAAATGGCTGTACCTAAAAGAAAGCCTTCAAAAGCAAGAAGTAGAAGAAGAGAAGCTATAAACATGAGACTTGAAAGTCCTGCACTTACAGAATGCTCAACATGCGGAAATAAGGTGGCTCGCCATCAGGTTTGTCCTAAATGTGGATTCTATAAGGGTAAACAGTATCTGGATCTGGAAGAAATGGCTTGATAGCCTGAGCTGGGAGTAATACTTATGGATGAAATATTCGAAAAAGTAAAGAAGATCATAGCTGATAAACTTGAGATAGATGAAAGCAGGATCACTATGGATGCTTCATTCCGCCAGGATTTGGGAGCTGATAGTCTGGATACTTACGAACTTATTTACGCATTGGAAGAGGAACTTGGAATACAGATTCCTGATGAAAAAGCCAACGAGTTTGAGACAGTAGGTAACGCTGTAGAATTTATTAAGACTGCAGTAAAATAATTTCAGTGTTTAATTCTCAAAAAAAAATTAATATCAGAGCTCCCAGAATAGAAGCCAGACGGCGGAGGGAGCTTTTATTATTTCAGAGTCAGGTTGGCCTGAAATTTAAAAACCTTGATTTATTGAATCTCGCATTCTGTCATCGTTCTTATGTCAATGAGAGCAATGAGGATATCGACAACAATGAGAAGCTGGAATTTCTTGGCGATTCTGTGCTGGGCATGGTTGTCAGTGAATATCTTTATAATTTTCTCATGGGCAAGGCAGAGGGAGAGCTGGCCCGTGTCAAATCATTTGTCGTCAGCGAGAATACTCTCAGTAAAATTGCAAAAGTCATAAGAATCGATAATTTTATTCTCATTGGAAAAGGTGAGGAATATTCTGGCGGACGAGAGAAGAAGGCCATCCTTGCGGATTGTATGGAGGCTATGTTCGGTGCATATTACCTGGATTCCGGACTGAAGCCTGTGAAAGAGTTCATACTGAGCTATCTGGTTCCTGAGATCATGTGTGTCATTGAAAACAAGCACGAGAAAGATTATAAGACACTTCTTCAGGAATTTGTCCAGAAAAAATATAAGACATGTCCGAAATATAAGATGATCAAGAAGACTGGTCCTGATCATGACCGTACATTTGTGGTTGAGGTTCATATAAAGGATGATGTGTTCGGACCTGGTGAAGGAAAAAATAAAAAGGCTGCTGAGCAGAGTGCTGCTGCCATAGCTTATAAAGAATATATAAAAGTCACATCCACTGAAAATTCTGAAAAAGAGTAACTATTCCTTATGAAAATTTCTGGCCGGAGGCATTCTTTTCTCAAGTTCTGCCATCTGACCAGCGACTTTTTTGATCTCGTCCCTTAGAATAAAGATACAGTCTGTTTTATGTGCTTTTCCGGTTACAATATCCTCTGCCAGTGAATGACAGTTAGGTGCCCCGCAGGAACCGCAGTCCAATCCCGGAAGCATGGAATCTATTTTCTCGATCTCATCCATCATCTGCAATGCCTCAGAAACATCCTCGCTGAGCTTGAGGATCGGACGTGAGTAGATCTCTTTTGTCCAGGAGATATCAAAACCAGGATTCAGATTGATATCTTCCTCATTATTTTTCAGTGGCACCGAAGCAACCAGTCTTTTTACTCTGGATCTGGCTATGTAAGGATTCTCTACCGTGAGAGTACCACCCACACATCCTCCTGGACATGCCATGGCTTCTATGAAATCTATATGATGGAAATCCTCATTTTCAATCTGCTCCAGCACTTTTATCACATGCTCTATGCCATCTACTGCTATGCTCTTTGGAGATCTGACAGCTTCACTCTCGCCGTCACTGTGGGCCCAGCGTATTCCGGTACCGGATGCTTTGGAAAGCTTTTCAGGCTTGTCGATTGTTTTGATCAGCCTGTGCATTGCCGGAAAAATATCTTTCTGTGCTATTACCCCATCAACTGCTGACTGCTCATTTCCCAGAGGAGATCTGACACTGGTGATCTTTGCAGGACATGGAGATATGAAAAACACACCTATATTCTTCTTATCCGGATAAAGTTGTTTTTTTACTATTCTGGCGGCGATTTCCATCGGAGTCTGAAGCTTTATGACGTGTTCAATAAGGCTTGGAAATCTTACCTGGATAAGTCTGACTACTGCAGGACATGAAGATGATATAAGAGGCCGAGGATAATTTCCCTTTTTTATAAGATCTGCTGTAGCCTGAGATGCTATCTCTGCCGCACTGGCAACTTCATATACATCATCAAAGCCGAGCTTTTTCAATGCTGTCAGGATCACGTCTGTCGGTGTGTTCTTGAATTGACCATATAGACTTGGAGCTGGAATTGCCACTTTGAAATCATAATTTCTGATTATGTCCAGTGGATCACTGACTGCTTTTTTTGCATGGGAAGGGCATTTTCTGATACATTCACCGCAGTCGATGCAACGTTCTGTAATGATCATGGCCTTTGCATCTCTTACTCTTATAGCCTCAGTAGGACATTTTGAAATGCAGTTTGTGCATCCTTTGCATAGTGTTTTATCCAAGGTAACAGAGTGAAAGTATTCTCTTGCCATTATATCATCCTAATTTTTCTATGATTTTTACTGTGGTTCCTTTTCCCGGAACAGAATTTATTTCCATCTCGTCTGAATTGCGTTTTATGTTTGGAAGTCCCATTCCCGCTCCGAATCCCATTTCTCTGATGGCATCAGTGGCTGTTGAATATCCTTCCTGCATGGCAAGTCCTATGTCTGCTATGCCGGGACCGTGATCGACCAGTATACATATTATGTTTTCTGGAGTGATGTCGATAGTTATATTACCGCCGCCGCCATGGATTACCATGTTGATCTCAGCCTCATATAATGCTATGACTGTTTTTTTTATTATAGAGTTGTCGACCCCAATCTGCTGGAGCTTTTTCTTTAATGTGCTGGAGGCGATGCCAGCCAGATCCATGTCATTTCCAGGTATGGAAAAATTCAACTGCATAAAATCACCATCTAAAATTCATAACTGGCGGATATGCTTTCTTTACAGATAAGAACAGAAAAAATCCGCCTGCGGCCCCAACTGCGTTCTGCAGTATATTCATCGGAATTTCTGAAATTGCGGCTCCTGGTCCCACGATGAAATATCCTGTAAAAAAATATCCTGCTACCATTATAACAGCTCCTGCAAAGAAAACAAGAAATTTTGATAAAAATAGTGAAATTTTATTCATGTTCCTGTTGAAGATATTGAATGTGAACCCGATTGCAAATCCCTGCAGTCCATGTATCAGCAGTGAGAATAATGCCCACTGGGAATATCCGCTGAGTATGTCTGCGATTGCTGTCCCTAATCCTCCTGCTATAAAACCGGCGGCAGGACCGAATGTGATGGCTGAGAAAAATATTGCCATATCACCGAAATTCAGGTATCCCCTTGTGGGTCCTATTGGAATTCGTATGAGTATGGTCATGACCACGACTATTGCTGTGAGTATGGCAGAAGCTGCGATTCTGAACGAAAAGGTCTTCATTGCTGCATTGCCTGTTTTTCTTCCGGTCTGATTTCTGATGCCTCGTGTCTCCAGTGCCATTGCCAGAGTCGGAATATTTTTTATTGCCTGTATCAGTACTGAGGCCAGGATCGGAAGGGTGCTTCTGAACCTGCCGATGAAATTCCATCTGCCTGGATCAGCGCAGCCCTCTGTCTTTCTCATTTTATGTGCATTTTCTGTATTTCTGTATATCCTGATAAGGTAGGGAATATATCTGGATGCAATCGATATTGTAAGTGCAAATTTGAACGGTAGGCCGAAAAAACGTAATGTCTGGATGAAGACATCCTGCGATGTTGTTCTGAAATAAAGATAAAAGAGGGCAGTGATCCCGAAAAACCGTATTATGATCCTTGATGTCTCATACAGACCTGTCTGTGTCAGCCATATGAAATTACCGGTCTGTATTACCGGTGTTCCGCTGCGGAAAAAAAGCGGGGTAAGGACAGCTGTCAGAATCACCAGTGGAAGTATTGCTCTGAATATCTTCAGGAAATCTTTCCAGCCGCATATGCTGATGCCTGCCGGTAACAGAGGCAGAAACAGCAGCAGATAGTGAAGCGGGGAAAAAAAAAAAAAAAAAAGAACAGAGTACAATATGAGAAAAATAAATTTAAGTCTCGGATCTGTTCTCAAAGGATCTCTCCTGGCAGAAAAGAATAATTTAATATATTTTCCAGTTTGTCACCCGGTTCCTCAAATTTACCGTTGTTCATGAAATATATGGAATCTGCATTGGATACAGCCAGTTTGAAGTCATGTGTTATTATCATGATGGCCGGATCTTTGTCGGAATTTCTGAACTGCCTGATGATGTTTGTGTATTCTGTAAAGGAAATCCCTGAATCTGCCTCATCTATGATTATTATATCTTTGTTCAGCAAGTAATAGATCGCTGCCTGCAGTTTCTTCTTCTGACCATAACTCATAAGTACCGGTGATGCGGTCACAGATTCTATGCCGAAAATTTTTACAGCATCGGATATCTGTTCCGGATCAGTGCTTTTATTTCTGAGCTTCAGGCCATATTCCAGTTCCTCCTGTACAGTGGGAAGAAAAAGCTGGTAATCCGGATTCTGGAAGAGATATGATACATTTCTGTTCAGTTTGCCCGGATCTGTTTCTTTTCCCATAAAGCTTATTTTGCCTGCTGATGGGATCAGAAGTCCTGCTATGAGTTTTGATAATGTGGATTTTCCGCATCCGTTGGTACCTATTACCGCAGTAGTTTTTCCTCTGTGCAGAGAAAAATCCTCTATTTCAATGCTGAATTTGGAATCTGGATAGGCGAATTTTATATTCTGAAGTCTGATGACAGGATCGCATTCCGGTTTCTTCAGGAATTTATCTCGCAATACCGATATCTCAGGCATGTGAAGATTTATGAACAGTCCAAGTTCCGATGCTCTTTCATATAGTTTATTGTCAGCCGGCTGAAAATGTTCTATGGTGCCGTGGCTGAATATAAAAAAATCAGAGGCAAATTCCCTATATATATCCAGCATTTTAGATGTCAGTATAAGAACAGTTTTTCCTGAGCTTTTAAGTGTCTCCAGAATTTCTTTTCTGGCATAAATATCTATTTCTTCCAGTGTCTCATCCAGTATCCACAGCTGAGGATCCACTGCATGCAATACGGCCAGCATAAGTCGGCGTTTCTGTCCGCCTGAAAGGCTGCTTGGAACCTGTTCCCTGAGTTCTTCTATATGCATCTTCGATAATGCATTCTGTACTTTCGTGCTGATTTCTTCTGGCGGGAGTTCCATATTCTCCAGCGGAAAACTGATTTCTTTTTCTGCAGTAGAGCATATTATCTGTTCATCCGGATTCTGAAATACGATTCCGACTTTGTTCAGCATATCTGAGCTGTGTAATTCTGTGAGTTCTGCATCATCCAGTCTGATGCTGCCTGAGAGTGTGCCTCCGGTATATGACGGAACCAGGGATGTTATTATTCTGGATAATGTTGTTTTACCGCTTCCGGGAGGAGCCAGAAAAACAGACACAGTGCCTTTCTGCAGGGAAAAAGAGAGAGAATCAAACAGTAACGGGCTTTCCAGTCCCTGATAAGATGGATATCTGAATGACAGATTATTTACTGAAAAATATACCGGCATGGTTCTCTGAAAGAAAAAAAGTCTCCCTGACGGGAGACTTCAAAATCATAAGATTTTTATGATCAGTCAGCAAGAATAGCATCTGCTGGGCATGCGTCCTTGCAAGTACCGCAAGAAATGCATTTTGCAGCGTCAATTGCTCTCTTTCCGTCTTTTTCGCTGATAGCTTCGTTTGGACATTCACCCTCACAAGCACCGCAGTTCAGACATTCATCTGCCTTAATTGAATAAGCCATAACTGTCTCCTCATTAATTTTGTTTTTACTATTCTACACTATAGGTTATTTTTGTCAATCCAGTATCTTTATACCTAAAAAAACTGCTTCTGAAGTAAAAACTATACGGTATTTATATTGAATTCAAGCTATAGAAAATAATGATCCCTATCAAATGAAGAATACCAATTTCAGAGTCATTGTGGTCATTTGTAAAGTGAAAAAAATTACCCGGGACGGAATTCCCGGGATTTAACAAGATAAAATTGAAAACAGAACTTTATTATTTCTTATGTCTGTTCTTTCTCAGTTGTTTCTTTCTTTTATGAGTTGCAATTTTATGTCTTTTCCGTTTTCTTCCGCAAGGCACAGCTAGACTCCTTTAAATGAAATTAAATGTATTATGATATTTGGAAAAGATTCCGTCAAGTCCTCTTATCTCTAATAATTTTATTCTTTTTTTTTAATTTGGTATATAGTATAGTCTGAAAAAACTGAATTATTTTGGGGCTTGTATGAATTTTCTTATAATTAATACTGGCGGAACTATAGTTTCTTCTGATCACGGTGCCGGTTTATCTCCTTATTCTGATATATCTTATGGCATGATGAACTGTCCTGCGGCAGATCTGATGTCGGTGGACAGCACCAATATGGATCCGGATTTCTGGCTGAAGATCTCAGATAAGATACGCTCAGAATCATCATCTTATGACGGATTTCTCATACTGCATGGAACTGACACCATGGCTTATACGGCATCGGCCATTTCTTTCATCCTCAGAGATGTGGAAAAACCTGTGGTTCTGACTGGTGCCAGTGTACCTCTGGGCACTTCTGGCGGCGACGGTGAAGGGAATATGTCCTGCAGCTTTTCAGTTCTGGAAAAGATGGTGGGTATGAATATTAATTCTGTCGTGGTCTGCTTTAGTGGAAATACTGTGCTTGGATGCCGTGCCTCAAAGAACAGTATGAAAGGAAATATCACTTTCGGTATGTCCGGAATTGCATTTCCAACAGACCGTGCCATGTATACAGAGTCTTTCAGACAGGGTTTTGACCGCAATATCCTTTCAGTGAAACTTTTTCCGGGATACAGAGCTGATTGGTTGGAAAAACAACTGGATATTCTGCCTGATGTCCATGGACTTGTGATCGATACTTTCGGTGCCGGAGGCTTGCCATATAAGAGGGAGAATCTGCTGCCAGCTGTACGAAAGGCTGTATCCCGAAAAATTCCTGTGGTACTGACATCCCAGGTACCTGGACAGGCAGTTGATCTGAAACTGTATAATGTGGGTGTGCAGGCAATGGAAGCAGGAGCCATCAGCAGCTATGACATGACATTTGAGACTGCGGTCACAAAGCTTATGTGGCTGTGTCATTCTTTCAGTTATGATGATATTATAAAATTATTTCATCATTCATTCTGCGGCGAGATTTCTGTCTGTGCAAGATCCTGATAAATATGATATGATTTAAGTATGAGAATTATAGCTATATCAGGCAGTCCTAGAATGGACGGAACAACAAATGCGATCATACAGAAACTTATGGAGAATGCTGCCGCAAAGGGACATTTCTGTGAGTTTTATATCCTCAACCGATTTGAGCTGCATGGCTGTCAGGCATGTCGTTATTGCCGTACTGAGGGTGACAGGTGCGGAATTGATGATAAGATCTCACAGATCCTGGACAAGATTTATGATGCGGATATGCTGATCGTAGGCTCTCCTGTTTATATGGGAGATGTGACAGGACAGCTGAAAATTTTTATGGACAGGCTGTATTCCATGAAAGATTCATCAGGAAAACCGCGTCTTTCTGATAAAAAGGGCATTCTGGTTTTCTCCCAGGGCGCTTCAGGGAAAGAATATTATAAGGATATGTTCAGCCGTGTGAAAAAGACTTTTGATGGGTACAACATAAAGATTCAGAATATGATTGTGAATGATTCTGCTGACATCAGCCAGGACAGCGAGCTGCAGTCTGAGATAGAATCTGTATGTGCGGATCTGTAAGAGCCTCCATTGACGCATCCAGTATAATTTATCTTCTGAAGACCGGGGTATTGGGAACGGCAGCATCGGCAATTCATTTTTATGCATCGCCGCAGGTGATCGATGAAGTGGGATGGCCATCCCTGCCGGTGAGATCTGTGGTTCCCAAGGGTGATTTCAGTTCCAATGATGAATCTGTCCTGATACTGGCAGAGGAGCTTGGGGTTCCTGTTATTTCGGAAGATAAGAAGATCCTGCTGGCAGCCAGAGAACATGGTATTCCATTCTATAATGCTGCCATGGTGCTGAATTATCTGCTGAAAATTGAGAAAATAAATATTACACAGTATGATGAGTTTTTCAGTGAGCTTGTAAAAGTTGCACGATACAGCCGGGATGTCATAGAATATGCTGTCCGTGACAAAGAACAGATACTGCGGGAACTGGAAAGCCGGAAAGGTAAATAAAAAAGGGGAAGATAACTCTTCCCCCTGATTTTTCAGATGAAGTGATCAGTGGCAGTGTCCGCAGTCGCATCCATCATCGTGGCAGTCATCACAGCCACAGTCGCATTCATATTCGATATCGCCTCTCTCGATTTCCTCAGGAGTTGCATCTCTGACGTCAAGGATTTTGATGTCAAAATCCAGATCCAGGTCTGCATAAGGATGGTTTCCATCCAGTTTGACCTGTCCATCTTTTATCTCTACTACCTCGAATACGATTTCTTCCTCTGAGTCATCATCACTTGGCATGAGGATCTGCTGGCCGACTTCCGGCTTGTCCTCACCGAACTCCTCAATATGAAATGAGACCACCAGAGTGTCATCATATTCTCCGAATGCATCTTCCATCTTGATGAATGTCTTCACCGTATCTCCAGGTTCCTTGCCTTCCAGTGCTGCTTCCAGTGCAGGAAGAAAATTACCATAACCATGAAGGTAACAGCTGGTACCCTGTTCTTTTGTATCTTCCAGTATGTTGCCTTTGCCGTCTTTAAGAATGCAGTCAAAAGTGACGACCTTGTCTTTTTCTATTTTCATTGATTTCTCCTGTTTTGTCTCAGTTTGAAAAATTATACTTCATAATGCTGATATTTACCAGCATAAAATGCTTTATGGTCTCAGAATCCCAGTTCCTCACCTACCAGAAGCACTTTTATTCTTCCCGGCACTCTTGAAAATCTGGTTATCACTGTCTGGCAGCAGATGCAGCCTGTATTGAGACAGTGACCGCATGAACCGGTCTGGGAGCATAATGTGTTCTGCTTCAGCCTTATGGCATTCACCGGTGCTGCCAGATTCTTCACTCTGTCCATAGCAGAATCTTCATCCTTCACCACTTTGTTCATGCCTGCTACTATGATCACATTTTCAGGGCCATAGATAAGGGCTGCCACACGGTTGCCATTGCCGTCTATGTTCACAAGCTTTCCATCCATTGTTATGGCATTGGAGCTCATAAAATAATAATCAGCTGAAAGTGCCTGATGAAAGATTTCCTGCATCTGTCTGCGGTCTTTTGCTGTATCTCTGTCCAGAGCCTGGAATCTGCCGGATTTCAGAAAATCCAGTATACCTGTCTGATCCAGCGTCACTGAGCCGCCCCAGGATACGGTTGAGTTTTCAGGAATGTTTGCCTTGAGGTAATCAAGGACCTGAGCGGTGGTCTCAAAATAGTGAGCTTCCATCTGTCTTTTTTCCATCATCGGAATGATCTGTTCTGCGCATATTTTGTAATATTCTGATTTTGCTGTCATTTTTATTTCCTTAAATTAACATCATATATACTATAACCTAAAAATTCCCTCAGGATTGAATCAAATGGAACCAATATTGAAGGCATTCTCAGAAAGTTCTTAAGCAGATACTGCAGTCTTCTGGCAGTCATATATTCTGGCTGATCTGGTTTGACGGACATGAGCAGAGGAGTTGCTATTGGTCCCAGGATGGCAAGCTCGTAATCAAGAGCTGAGTTGAATGCCATATCTGCATTACTCTGGAATGGGAAGATATTCTTGTCCTCTCCCTTCCTGACTGCTTCCCACATAGAAAGTGTTGTAGTGGCAGAATTGCCTCTGGTCTTATAGTCTCTGACCAGACGGCGTATAAGTCTGTTGTCTGTGGTATGGATCCTGTTGTGGTCATCCAGATTCAGCTGTGTCAATGCTGATATATAGATCTTGAATTTGTTTTCTTTCGGAATATTATAAGTGAGTTTATCATTCAGGCCGTGGATGCCTTCAACCAGCAGGATCGAGTTTGGCTCTGCCTTCAGCCTGGTACCCTTGTATTCTCTCAGACCTGTGATAAAGTTATAGGTAGGAATATTTATCTCTTTACCTTTGAAGAAATTATTAAGATCTTTGTTCAGCAGTTCTATATCTATGGCTTCTATGCATTCAAAATCATAATTGCCGTTCTCATCTTTAGGTGTCTCCAGCTTTGGAACAAAATAGTCATCCAGAGAAAGCTGCTGTGGCTTGAAACCCAGTATCTGAAGCTGTGTGGAGAGCCTCTTGATGAAGGTTGTCTTTCCGGAAGATGAAGGCCCGGCTATCATTATGACTTTGACTGTGCCTTTTCTTGAATATATCTCTTCCGCAATGATGGCGATCTTTTTTGTCTGCAGCACCTCACTCATAAGGATGATATCTCTTTCATGACCTGCAGCGATATGAGCGTTTAACTCGCCTACATTGCTGAAATTCTGTAAGGTCGCTCTCATTCTGTATTCCTTGAAAATGGATGTAAGTACCGGAATATCCTTGAAAATAGGAATTTTATCTATGGTTCCTTCTTTTGGAAACTGAACCAGAAAACCAATATTGTAGCACATGAATTTATAATGAGACAGATATTTGGTGGATGGAATCATAGGACCATGGGCTAGGTCAGAGTAATTCCTGCATTTTGAAATACGGATTATAGGTGAATTTGTATATTGCAGAAGCATGGCCGCACCATCTATTTTCTGGGTCCTGAAAAGTTCTTCAGCTTCAGAATAGGCAAGCTGAGACTGAATTATCGGCTCGTCTTTTTCTACTATTTCTGAAAATTTCTCATCAAGAAGCGACAGGTCATCAGCACTTACATCCATGATATGTTCAAAATAAAAAGTATAGCAGTCGCCTATGGTGTTGCCCACTATGAGCTTACGGTCCGGAAACACCTCTTTTGCCACCATTGCCAGTATGAAACAGAATGTGTGCCTGTATATATCGCTTCCGATCTTTGAATCAAGATAGATTGGTTCCACAACAGAGTTTACGATCAGCCGGTAATGGATTCCTCCCGGTATATTGTTTATTTTTATACCTACCAGAGTGCGGTCCTTGTCAATTATGTTCAGTCCTTTCGCCGCATCGATGGCTTTTATTCCCAATGTGAATTTCTTTGAATTTCCATTTATATCCGAAACTGTAATTTCTTTTAATAAATCAGACATATCAGTTCTCCTAACCGTTCTGAAGTATAATTCCTATTATATGCTGTTGTCAAATGAGGTGATTTTAGATATTCTTTTTACCATAAAGGGAGAAGTATGAAAAAGAATCTTACCAGAAAAATAATTGAAAGACACCTCGTTTCCGGAGAAATGACTGCCGGAAAGGAGATCGGAATAAAAATAGATCAGACACTGACACAGGATGCTACAGGAACAATGGTATACCTGCAGTTCGAGGCCATAGGAATAAAGAGAGTCAGAACAGAACTTTCTGTATCTTATGTGGATCATAACACGATTCAGACAGACTTCAAAAATCCTGATGACCATCTTTTCCTGCAGAGCTTTGCAAAGAAATATGGTCTTTATTTTTCACGGCCAGGCAATGGGATCTGCCACCAGGTGCATCTGGAGAGATTCGGACTTCCTGGCAAGACACTGCTGGGTTCTGATTCACACACACCTACGGGCGGCGGTCTGGGAATGCTGGCTATAGGTGCCGGCGGACTTGATATTGCCTGTGCCATGGCCGGAGCTCCGTTCACACTGACTATGCCGAAAGTTATAGGTATCCATCTGACCGGTGCTCTCCAGCCTATGTGCAGTGCCAAGGATGTGATTCTGGAATTGCTGCGCCGCTGTACTGTCAAGAACGGTGTGGGCAAGGTGTTCGAGTATTACGGCGAGGGCGTTAAGACCCTTTCTGTGCCTCAGCGTGCCACAATAACCAATATGGGCGCCGAGCTGGGTGTCACAACTTCTGTTTTCCCAAGCGATGAGATCACACGTGAATGGCTGAAACTTCAGGAACGTGAGTCTGGCTGGGTGGAACTTAAGGGCGATGAGGGCTGCAGCTATGACGAGATCATCGAGATCGACCTGAATAAGATCGAGCCTATGGTGGCACAGCCGCATATGCCTGACCTGGTCGTTCCTGTGCGTGAGATCGAGGGTAAGCCTATTGTACAGGCTGCCATCGGATCATGTACAAACTCATCAATAAATGATCTTGGTATTGCAGCTGATATTCTGGATGGACGGACAGTGGCTCCGAATGTATCTCTCGGGGTATCTCCGGGATCCAAGCAGGTTTATACCAGCGCCATTGAGGCCGGCATCATAAAGAAGCTGGTCAAAAGCGGCGCCAGAATTCTGGAGAGTGCGTGCGGACCTTGCATCGGAATGGGATTTGCTCCTGCTTCCAAGGGTGCCAGCATAAGAACTTTCAACAGAAACTTCAAGGGACGCAGCGGTACAGCTGATGCTGAGATCTATCTGGCATCTCCGGAGACTGCTGCTGCATCGGCACTTTTCGGATGCATTACAGACCCTAGAAAAGTTCCGGTGAAGATGACAGATTATACATCAAAGACTGAGATCAATGACAATATGATCATTCCTCCTGCTCCTGCAGATAAATTTGACAGTCTTGAAATCATCAGAGGACCTAACATCAAGCCTTGTCCTAAGGCTGTGCCTGCTCCTGCTGAGTTTGAGGCTGAGATTCTCATCAAGACAGGGGATAATATCACCACTGACCATATCATGCCTGCCGGAACCAGAGTTCTTCCATACCGTTCCAACATTCCGGAGATCGCAAAGTTCGTATTCGAGGCAGTAAGTCCTGGATTCTATGACAGGGCAAAAAAGGCAGGAACAGGTGTCATCATTGGAGGTGAGAACTATGGACAGGGTTCTTCCCGTGAACATGCGGCGCTGGCACCTATGTATCTTGGTGTCAAGGCTGTCATAACAAAGAGCTTTGCCAGAATACACAAAGCCAACCTGGTGAATTTCGGTATTGCACCTCTCACTTTTGAAAATCCTGCTGACTATGATCTGCTGGAACAGGGAATGAGTCTTTATTTCCCAAGCTTCATGGATGATATCAGAAATGGAAAGAGGGTGAAGGCTGTGGACAGAAAGAGCGGCCGTGAATTCTATTTCCTCCATGATCTCGAGGAGAAGGGTGTGAGCCTTATTGAGGCTGGCGGAATGCTGAACTACATTTTCAAGAGGCAGAATGGCTGATTCTGAGAGAGAAAGGATAATCAGATATCTTGATCAGTCTTTCACAGAGCCGGTGAGGGATCCTGTCTGGGGAAATATAATGTTCTCCAGGGATTTCAGGGAAATAATATCATCACCGGTTCTGCAGAAAATGAACAGGATCAGACAGCTGGGGCCAACCTATCTGGTTTATCCGGGGGCAGTGCATACCAGATTCAACCACAGTCTGGGAGTCTATCATATAGGCTATCGGATAATCCGGCAGCTGCTGACTTTCAGTGTGTGTCCTGAGCTGAGCCTTGACGGTGTCCGAGGATTCCTATGTGCCTGCCTTCTTCATGATCTGGGACATTTTCCGTATACACATTCACTGAAGGAACTTCCGCTGAAAGAACATGAGGTCCTGACTGGTGAATATATTATGGCAGAGCCGCTGAAAAGCCTGATCGGGAGAGCTTTGGAAATCGATCCTTATATTCCTGCATCCATAGTGGATGAGAATCTGAAAACAGACAGTCGGGAAATTCACTTCTTCAGAAATATACTTTCAGGAGTTCTGGATCCTGACAAGCTTGATTATCTGACCAGGGATGCCTGGTTCTGCGGTGTTCCTTATGGAACCCAGGATATAGATTTTGTGATAAGTGCCATTTATCCTCATCCTGAATGCGGCATAAGCATTCTTCCTGCCGGAATACCGGCTGTGGAGAACATACTGTTCTCAAAATATCTTATGTACAGGACTGTCTATTGGCATAAGACTGTACGGTGTGCTACTGGAATGATAAAAAAAGCCATAATCAGGGCGTTGGATGATGGAAGTCTGAATCCCGAGCAGCTGTATGGTCTGGATGACGAGTCTCTGTTTCAGACATGCAGCGGAAAACTTTTCAGAATGGTGCATGAACGGCAGCTGTACAAGATGGTGTCTGAAACAGTTTTTGATGATTCAGATCCTGTGCATGTCTCTCTCATGGACCTGCAGAGACGGAGCGAGCTGGAAGAAAAAATCGTGGATGATATCAGAAATCAGGGGATTTCCTGTGATGACGATTCTGTTTTCATAGATGTGCCTGAGCGAATAAATTTTGAGACTTCATTGCCTGTATTTGAGAATGGCAGCTTCAGGACATTCTCTGGCAGCAGAGGGCTTGAGAATTTTTCCAGATCACTGCGTATGCTCAGGGTGTTTGCTGCTCCTGAAGTTGCAGAACAGTTGAAAAAGATCAAGGATATCAGATGGATCTGAAAGATATCGAAGATATGCAGCCATGGCTCATGCGTATCGTGAAAGAGACCGGGCGGGGAATCAACCGTTTTGATATGATCGGAGACGGTGACAAAGTGCTGCTGGCTATATCCGGAGGGAAAGATTCCCTGGCCTTGGCTTTCACTCTGGCTGTGCGTCAGAAGTGGCTGCCTATAAAATACCAGCTCCATGCCATGCGCATTGACTGGAACCAGTATCCTATGCCGGAAGAGCACGACCGGAAAATGGCAGAGTTCTTTGACCTGCTTAAGATCCCGTACCATGTGGAGCACGCTGATATGTTTCCTCCGTCTTTCAGAGGTGATTTCAACTGCTATCTCTGTGCCCGAAACCGGAAAAGGATGCTTTTTGACAAGGCTGCTGAGCTGGGATTTTCAAAAATAGCCACCGGACACCACATGGATGATATTGTAGCCACCACTCTCATCAATCTGTGCTACCGGGGAAATTTTTCTACCATGATGCCTGTACAGCAGTTTTTCAGTGGCAAGCTGACACTGATCCGTCCTATGTGCATGGTGCATGAGTCCAAGATCAGACTTATGGCAGAACGTCTTGCATTTCCGGTATATAACACAGACTGTCCGTTCAAAGAGACAAATATGCGGCTGAAGATAAGGCCTATAATAAATATGCTGTCCCAGGACAACCGGCGTCTCCGTGAGCATATCTTTGAGGCACCGTGGAACATCAACGAGGAGTATCTGCCCGGGAATCTGGGAAAAGGAGAAAAATAGATTTGGAAAAGAAGAGACTGATTTCTGACGGAGCTGTTCTTTCTGCCCTTCATATGGTGAATGATGGGTATCTGGCCTGTCTGCCGCTGTTTCTTCCATTCATATCTGAAAGTATTGCCATTTCACTTTCTCAGGCTGGTTTCCTGGGAAGTGTACTCCACCTGTCCAGCATCCTGCTGGCATTTCCTGCAGCGTTCTTGGGGGCACGGTTGGGAAGTTTCCATACTCTGGGTTATGCCGCGCTGTTTACTTTTCTCTCTTATATTCTTATGTTCTTTGCCAGAAACTATGACTGGATCCTTGCGGCATTTCTGGCAGGCAGTCTGGGATTCGGTGTGTTCCATCCTGTGGCATTTGCTGCGGTGGCCAAGACCAGCGATTCAAAGCTGGGGACAAAAATGGGAAATTTCACTGCCAATGGTGATATAGGACGTATCGCTCTTTCAGCATTGCTGACATTTCTCATTGCCAGAATCTCATGGGGAAATACAGCCTTGGTATATTCTTTCCTGCCTCTGCTGTGTGGCCTTGCAATTCTGCTGTGCGGACGGTACAGACATGAGGCTGTGCTTGCTGATGGTGCAGCCAGGAAGGGAAAACAGAAAATTTTTGTCATCCCTGGCAAGCGTCTGGCACTTCTTTTTGCAGTCATTTTTACTGATGGTTTTGCAGTTGCATCATTGTTTCTGTTCCTGCCATTCCTTTTTCAGTCCAAGGGTTTTGACACAGCCATAATAGGTTCTCTCACCGGTGTTTTCTTCATAGGAAATTATCTGGGCAAGATGGTGTGCGGCAGGATAGTAGAGCTGAAAGGGGTCAAAAAAGTGTTCCTGTGTGCTGAGTTCTGTCTGGCTCTCACGGTATTCAGCCTCTCATTTGTTGACAATATGTATCTGCTGATCGTGCTGCTGGTGGTCATGGGAATCCTTTCCAAAGGGACAGTGCCGGTGCTCAGCACATTCCTGGCTGATACTGCCAAAGAGATGGGAGTCAATATAGACGGTGTCTATTCAATGTATTCATTTATCCTGGGGATTGCAGAGACTGTGTCGCCGCTGGTGCTGGGCATGGTGGCCGCATCTTTCGGAATAGGAAAAATGTTTATTGTATGCTCTGTGATCTCTGCCTGCACTGTGATGCTGGGACTGTTCCTGACAGAACCGGAGAATGACAAATAAAGTACCGGATGTTATTTACGCGATTCTCTGATTTGAAGTATAGTGTGTTAGATCAATATACTTACAGGAGCGTGAAATCATGAAAAAAGCAATTATTGTTTTGATGTGTGTATCAGTATTATTTATTCTCAGCGGATGCTGTACTTCTGCCAAAGAGGTTATATCCACAGAAAATGCACCGGCTGCAATAGGTCCTTACAATCAGGCCATTGTATATGGTGACACTGTTTATTGTTCAGGTCAGATCGCCATTGATCCTAAGACCAATGAATTTATCGGCGGCGATATAGTTGCCCAGACTAACCGTGTGTTTGAGAATATCAGGGGACTGCTGGCTGCCTGCGGAAGCGGCATGGATAAGGTCGTCAAATGCGATGTTTATCTGAAGGATATCAATGACTTTGCGACAATGAATGAGATATATGCCTCATACTTCGAGGGATGTGATTATCCTGCCCGCAGTGCCATGGAAGTTGCGAACCTTCCGAAGGGAGCACTGATAGAAATAGAGGTTGTGGCAACAAGATAAAAGCCGGGAGATACCGGATAGAAACGGCTGGAAGCTATGAAGAAAAACGCAGGAATCATATTTATCATAATAGTGGCTCTGGTGCTTATATCGGTATTTCTTTGTGTCAATGACAGAGAATATGACGGAACATCTGTCCGGATTGAGAATGTCACAGTTCTCAGTCTGTCGGGAACATGGTTTGAGATGGGCCGACAGTATGGCAATCTTGCCAGGAAGCAGCTGACTGATGTATTTGCTTTCTGTACCAGCATGATCGAGATCAAAGAGGGAAATGCTGACAGAACGTCAGAGATCGTAGCCCGGCAGGTTGAGCAGATGCCGTATACCATCAGGGAGTTTTTCCGTGGAGCTTCGGAGACATCGGGACTTACAGCAGACCAGCTGTATATTGTGAATGCTGTTGAACGAATAGCCGGATTGCCGCAGCACTGCAGTATGGCTGCAGTCTGGGGTGATTATGCTGAGAAACAGATGATCGTGGGCCGCAACTATGATTACGGAGATATCTTTTCCAGACTGCATGATGATATAATGGTCACTGTCTTCAACCCGGCGGACGGAGCGCTTTCAGCTGCAATTGTCGGTTATGCCGGAGAAATTTATATGGTGAACGGCATGAATGAAGCCGGGCTGTTTATGACTCTGAACAATGGAAAAGCTTCTGCTCCGATGAGCTCCCCTGACGAACGGATTACGGGAACCACTTTGTTGCTGGATATCCTTTTTGAAGCTGATTCCTTTGAATTCCTTGACCGGTATTTCAACACCATGCGCTGCAGCTCTTCTTATATTATCAATGCGCTTGACGGACAGCAGGCCCGCTCTTATGAATGGTGTCCTGTCGGTGTGAAGCATGGTGAGAGTTACAACCGGGATGGTCTGCTTATATCTACAAATCATTATTGCAATCCTGAATGGGATATGGCTGAGCCTACAGATGAGACCAGCTTTAGATCCTTTACACGCAGGGATAATCTGATCAGACTGTGTGAGGACAGCAAGGGTGCCATTGATGCTGACATAATGAAGCAGATCATTACAACTAGGGTGTCAGATGGAGGAGCAGCGGATAAGATTACTGTATATCAGATTGTCGCTGTGCCGGCTGATAAAGTTCTGTGGGTCAAGGCTGCGGACTCTGAGAGATGGGCAGAAGTGGATCTTAAAAATTACTGGAAGTAAAAAAGTGATCTGCTGCCATTCATGGAATGTGTCAGAGGGAGGGATTTTTCAAATGTGGAAACATTTTTTTGATTTCAGCAATGGGGATCTTATATTTCCATTTTCAGATTATCTGGCTATGGGGTTAGGCGGAGACCTGTTTCTGAGAACGTCAGATCATACAGCCATAGACATGGATTCCGATGATCTGCATATCACATCTGGATGGGAAAAGGATGATGACGAGGATGACTAGGAATCAGATGGATAATATTAAAATCACTGGGAGAAACAGGAACGACATTACATTTCGTTTAGAAAGAAAAGAAGACTTCAGAGAAGTTGAAAATCTTGTAAGAGAGAGTTTCTGGAATGTTTACAGGCCCGGTTGCCTGGAGCATTATTTATTGAATCAGCTCAGGACAGATAAGGATTTTATGCCGGAGCTTGATTTTGTGATGGAAAAGGACGGAAGGATCATTGGTCAGAATGTTTTTGTAAAGACAATTATTGCAGCAGATGACGGAAGACAGATTCCGATCATGACTATGGGACCGATATGTATCATGCCGGAACTTAAAAGACAGGGATACGGAAAACTTCTTCTGGATTATTCGCTTGAACAGGCAGCTGGGGTTGGATGCGGAGCGCTTTGCTTTGAAGGCAATATAGACTTCTACGGCAAGAGCGGGTTTGATTTTGCCTCAAAGTTCGGAATCAGATATCACGGACTGCCGGAAGGCGAAGATGCATCTTTCTTTTTGTGCAAGGAACTGATACCTGGATATCTTGACGGAATCACCGGAGTCTATGCAACGCCTGCATCTTATCTCGTTGATGAGCAGGCAGCAGAAAAGTTCGATGCCGAATTCCCTTACAAGAAGAAGCTGAAGCTCCCTGGACAGATTTTCTGAACAAATAACTGCAAAGTTTTGGCAGAGGGAGCATTGGCATCCCCTTTGCTAAATCAGAATTTGATGGAGATGAAGATATGGGACCTGATCCAAATAAAGCAAGACCGAATCCGGATATTCCGGGGCTGGTATATATAAAAAACACAGTTAAGAATCCCAATATCATTGTCGGAGACTACACTTACTATTTTGACACTACCGGGACTGATAATTTCGAGGATCATGTGACCAACTTTTATTCTTTCAGCAGGGATAAGCTTATTATTGGTAAGTTCTGTGATATTGCCACCGGCATAGAATTCGTTATGGGGGCAGCCAATCACCGGATGAACTGTGTGACGACATATCCATTTTACATTATGGGAAACGGATGGGGAAGTGCAATTGCACCGCATGAAAGTGAGCTTCCCAATAAAGGTGATACAGTAATCGGGAACGATGTATGGATAGGCCAGAATGTTACCATTATGCCTGGTGTTCATATCGGAGACGGTGCAATAATCGGAGCAAATACAGTGGTCGCAAGCAATATCCCAGCGTATTCGATTGCGGTCGGAAACCCTGCCAGAGTAGTAAAGAAAAGATTTGATGATGAAATGATAGCTCTTCTGGAAAAATTCAAATGGTGGGATAAAGACATCGAAGAGATCAATGACCTTATACCAATTCTTTCAGACAGCAATATGGATGAAGTTAAAGCATTCATCAAAAGCAGTTTGGGCTAATGGTAATGAGTGGAATAGAAGGAACAAAATTGAAACCAAAAACAACTGCGATGATCTGCATTGTTCTGTACGTCATCTTTATAGCTGCGTGTGGAAATAAGACAGCAGAAAATACAGATGAAAAAACTTATACATATTCAGAATATCCATTCGAGAGAAACGGATACGAAATTCACCTTGACTGTATGATTTCGGATAATGTGACTGCAGAGGATAATATTCTTCTTGTTCACGGACTCACATATTCCTCACATGAGTTTGATGTTAATTATAAGGATTACAGCCTTGTGCGTTTTCTGTGTGACAGAGGGTATGCCGTATGGCGGATCGATATTACCGGCTATGGACAGTCGGAAGAGATTGAAAACGGCTTTATTGTGGATAGCAGATACGCTTCTGAGGACATTTCCGTAGCAATTGATAAGATACTTTCCATTACTGGTGCCGATGACATAGACCTGCTTGGGTGGAGCTGGGGTACTGTGACGAGCACACTTGCAGAGGCAGTGAGGCATGACGTAATCGACAAATTTGTGATGTATGCGCCGATCATCACCGGACTTGGAGCGGCGGATATAACCGAAAACCATCACATAAACAGCTGGGAGCATGCGGCAAGTGATTTTCAGATGAATGAGGATGGTACCGTTAACTTAGAGATAACAGAAAGCTGCATTGTTGATACATACTGTTCAAACTGCTGGAGATATGACGGACTGACAAGCCCGAACGGCGGACGCCGCGACTTGTGCGTCGATGAAGACGTTGAGCTTATCGATCTTTCGGCAATAAAGGATAAGACGCTTGTCATATGCGGCGATGCTGACACGTGTCTTAATATGACGATGATAAAAAGTTCGCTTGATAAGCTGCCGGAAGGCTCAGAACTTGTTGTTATCGGCGGCGGAGCGCACTGTATCATGATGGAAAGACCATACTATCAGGAATTCCGTGAAAAGCTCGTTTCATTTCTGAGAGACTGAACAGTGTTGCAATGATTATAAATTCCACAAACCCATAGAAGATCTGAAAATGAAGCTTCTCCTTACAGACAGTGCGAAAGATGAGATGTTCCCCAAAGGTCATTATGGGGGATTTTTCAGGGATATCTGCCTATTTCGTTTCAGTTCCACCATACGCAGATGGACGGTGCTCATGCTGGAAGATTTCTGGCAGATATTCAAAATGAAATTGATCGGATACAATAATAAATTTGAATTTGCGGAGGACAAATTTATGGAAATAAAAAAGCTCAATCAGGATTTCTCAGTATGCAAAGTGATGGATTATTCACTTGTAAACTTAAATGCAGAATACAGCTTCATCGGAAAAACAGATGAAGAAAGATCCTTAGTATGCATTACAGGCGATGTTCCGCCAAATGTCATTCAGCGCGATGATGGATGGAAAGGTTTTCGTATTCAAGGAATTTTAGATTTTTCTTTGATTGGGATACTGTCTGAAATCGCGGAGATTCTGGCAAAAAACAGTATTTCGATTTTTGCAATTTCAACCTATAATACAGACTATGTTCTGATAAAAAAGGAAAATTATCAAAAGGCACTGGATATTCTCGAAAACTCTGGTTATGAAATTGCAAAGTGATAAATTTCAGTTTGCAGAGTTGGTAGCAGAAAACTGTTATCAACGTCTTGACTATATGACATTTTTCTTATATAATTGTTCTATATTCTAGAACATAGAATACACAAGAAAGGTGGTGCCGTATTGCCAAAGAGAATAGCTGTAGATGCCGAAGCAGAGCAGGCCATGATAAAACTTGGCGCGCTAATTTGCGAATGCCGCGGGAGCAACAGCCTTCGTGCAATTGCAAAGCCAAGTGGTATTCCTGCATCACAGTTACAGTACATCGAACGTGGAACCATGGCTCCAACTGCCGACGTTTATCCGAAACTGATAAATGCATTACATCCAGACAAATTGCAGCGGACTCAGATGGATGAGCTATACATGGCAATCCGAAAAACACCTCCTCCCAATATCTGTAATACCATCATAAATTCACGCGGACTGGTTGAAGCGCTTGGTGCTTTTGAGGGTAACTCCCTATCGGATACACAGGTTCAGAAACTTAAAGCCTTGCTTACATCCTTCGCAGAAGAGAGAAAAGGAGAACTAAACTATGCCGAAGATTTATAACTACGATGTCATGTTTGACGATACCTCGATTGATGTAAGCCGTGAGGTTGGCCTTGTATGGTCTATTGCAAATTCTCTTCGCGGTGCATACACCTCTGACAAATATAAGGATGTTATCATTCCGATGGTCATTATTCGCCGTTTTGAGTGTGCTTTAGCGGAGACCAAACAGGCAGTTGTGGAAAAGCACAAGGCCAGTCCGAATCTGCCTGCGGCTATGCTTGAAAAGGTTTCCGGCTACCCTTTCTATAATACCAGCGAGTTTACTTTGGCCCGTCTGCTGAATGACAGCGATAATATTGCCTCTAACTTTGAAAGCTACATAGAGGGTTTCTCGGCAAACGTTCAGTCTA
>JAKSTW010000040.1 GCA_024402405.1 Spirochaetia bacterium
GCAGCAGTGCAGGCAATTTTCTGAAGCTCCATATCGTATGCCTCTGACATGTCAGGGAATCTGGGACCGAAGTCATCATCATTTGGTCCGATCAGCGGATTCTTGCCGGAATAGTTGATATGGTCTGTGATCAGCATCAGGTCTCCCTGTCTGAATGATGTGTTCACGCCGCCTGCTGAGTTGGTGAGTATGAGATTTTTCACCCCAAGAAGCTTCATGGTTCTGATTGGAATCGCGATCTCCTTGCCGCCATATCCCTCGTAGGTATGAAACCGTCCCTGCATCAGCAGCACATCTTTTCCGTGGATCCTGCCGAAGATAAGCTTTCCGGAATGACCCGGAGCTGTAGATACAGGAAAGTTAGGTATATCACTGTATGGAACTGCAGTGACATCATCCGCATTGTCTGCGAAGTTTCCCAGTCCGGAGCCCAGCACTACAGCTGTCTCAGGAGTATAATCAAATTTTCTCAAATAATCGTATGCTTCAGAAATTTTATTATCCATAATGTAATATTATTCAATCTGTTCATAATAGTCTAGAATTGGTATAATCAATTTATGAAAAAAGTTGTGGCACTGGGAATGAGCGGTGGAATTGATTCCTCCATGGCACTGAAGATCCTTAAAAATGAATGGAAACATATTGTCGGAGCCAACCATATCGTGTGGCATGGAGTCAGATGCTCGTCTTATGAGGTGATATCCAGGGCTGAAAAACTGTGCAGGGCAGAGGGCATTCCATTCTACTGTCTGGATGTGTCAGAAGAGTTCAAGACCAGGATTGCCGGTGATTTCATAAGATCTTATATTGCAGGTCTCACTCCCAATCCCTGCGTGATATGCAACCAGTTCATCAAATTCACTTTTTTCTATGACAGGCTGAAAGAACAGCTGCAGAAGGACGGTATTCTGGAATCTGATGACCGGCTTTATTATTCCACCGGCCACTATGTGCGGCTGGCAGAAAAGGATGGAGGGCTGTTCCTGCGGAAAGCCGCTGATCTGTCCAAAGACCAGAGCTATATGCTGTACAGGCTTCCGAGGAAGCTTCTTTCCAGATGCATTTTCCCGCTGGGAGATATTCTGAAGAAAGATCTGAAGGCTGAGGCTGAGCGGCAGGGACTGGATTTCGGCAATGTCAGGGAGAGCCAGGATATCTGCTTTATAGAGGGTTCCTACGGTGATTTTATAGCTGCTAATTCTGATCTGAAGATACGTCCCGGGCGGATACTGGATATGGAAGGCAATGTTCTTGGAAAGCACCGAGGATACATACACTATACCATAGGTCAGCGGAAAGGACTGGGACTGGGGAGCGGTCCGTGGTTTGTCACCAGTGTGATTCCTGAAAAAAATCAGGTGATCGTGGGACGGCAGGATCAGCAGGGGCAGAAGGATTTCACAGTTCGGGATCTGAACTGGTTCATTGATTATAGAGGTGAGAAATTCGATGCCTGTGTGAAGGTCAGATACAATTCCCATGAATATCCATGTACAGTGTCTGCACTGGATGAAGGCAGAGTTCTGGTGCGCCTGCACGATAAGACAGTCATTACCCGTGGACAGAGTGCAGTGTTCTATCAGGATGATATTGTTCTTGGCGGTGGTTTCATATGCTGAGACTTGGTATTGCCAATCCGTTTCCGGGTGCTGAAGCCTATTTTGAAGAAGAGACAGATTCAACAATGATATCGGCAAGAAATCTCATATCTGAGGTCCCTGCCTCCGGTACACTTGTCTGCACATCATACCAGAGACAAGGGAGAGGGCGCACAGAAGGAAGAAAATGGCTGGGTGAGAAAGGGCAGTCATTGCTTTTCACTGTTCTGTTCAGAACTGAGGAATTGCCGTTTCAGGTACAGCTTTTTCCGCTGTTCGCAGGCTGGTGTCTTTCACTGTCGGTACAGGAGCAGTTCGGAATTGTCAGCCAGGTGAAATGGCCAAATGATGTGCTGGCCGACGGTGCCAAACTGTCCGGTATTCTCTGTGAGTGTTCGGATGGTTATGTCTCATGCGGAATCGGTCTGAACCTGCTGCAGGAAACTTTCCCTGATGGACTCAGGAGAAAAAGCTGTTCAGTTCGGTCACTTACCGGAATATCTCCTGACAGAAATAAAGTGCTGGAAGATCTTCTTTCTGTATTCCGCCGTGAGCTGGACAGTTCTGTATGGTCATCCGATGCCTGGACAGAGCAGTTCTGCACCAGACTGTACAGACTTGGAGCTGATGTCACAGTGGATGAGGGACTGGCCGATGCTGGAACTCCATTGAGGGGAACCATCTGCGGTGTGGACTGCAGCGGAGGTCTTCTGATAAAAGACATGACAGGTCAGATCGTGCCGGTCTATGCCGGTGAAATAAAATTCTGAAACTTGTTGAAGAAAATTCATATAATTTGTATCTTATATAGTAGTAAAACATAAAATTAATATTTTTCTATAAAGGGGTTATAAAATGGCAAAACAGTTAGAGTTCAATGAAGAAGCCAGAAAGCATCTCTTCATTGGTGTTGAAAAACTTGCAAATGCTGTTAAGGTCACACTTGGACCAAAAGGAAGATGCGTTCTTCTGGATAAAAAATTCGGAGCTCCAACAGTAACAAAAGATGGTGTTTCCGTTGCAAAGGAAATCGAGCTTGAGGATCCGTATGAGAACATGGGAGCTCAGCTGGTCAAGGAAGTTGCAACAAAGACAAACGATGTTGCCGGTGACGGTACAACAACTGCCACAGTACTTGCTTATTCCATCACAAAAGAGGGAATCAAGAGCGTTGCTGCCGGAATCAATCCTATGGAAATCAAGAGAGGAATTGACAAGGCTGTTGCTATCGCAGTAGGCGAGATCCAGAAAGCTGCCAAGACAATCAAGGATAAAGAGGAAATCGCACAGGTCGCTGCAATTTCTGCCAATAATGATATGGAGATCGGTGCACAGATCGCTGATGCCATGGATAAGGTCGGAAAAGACGGTGTGATCACTGTTGAGGAATCAAAGACCATTGAATCAACGATCGACTTTGTTGAGGGTATGCAGTTCGACAGAGGATATCTCTCACCATACTTCGCTACAAACAGAGATACCATGACAGCAGTTCTTGAGAATCCGTTCATCCTTATCTTCGACAAGAAGATCTCAAACATGAAGGATCTCCTCCCTGTTCTGGAAAAAGTCGTTCAGGCAAACAAACCGCTGCTTATCATTGCAGAGGATGTTGAGGGCGAGGCTCTGGCAACACTGGTCGTAAACACAATCAGAGGAACTATCACAGCAGTTGCTGTAAAGGCTCCTGGATTCGGTGACAGAAGAAAGGCAATGCTGGAAGATATCGCCATCCTTACAGGCGGTCAGGTCGTTTCTGAAGAGCTCGGTCTCAAACTTGAGAACACAACACTGGATATGCTTGGAAGAGCAAAGACAGTAAAGATCGAGAAAGAGAATACAACTATCATCAACGGCGAGGGAAATGCTGCCGACATTCAGGACAGGATCGCTCAAATCAAGGCTCAGATCGAGGACACAACATCTGACTACGACAGAGAGAAACTCCAGGAAAGACTGGCAAAGCTGGCTGGTGGTGTTGCAGTCATCAATGTTGGTGCTGCTACAGAGGTTGAGCTGAAAGAGAAGAAGCACAGAGTTGAGGATGCCCTCTCAGCTACAAGAGCTGCCATTGAGGAAGGTGTGATCGCAGGTGGTGGAGTGACACTGATCCAGGTCGTTCACGCACTTGAGAAGACAGACATCAAGAAATATACAGCTGACGAGAAAGTTGGTTTCAATATCGTAAAGAGAGCTCTTGAGGAGCCTATCCGCCAGATCGCTATCAACGCAGGTCTTGACGGTGCCGTTATTGCTGAGAAGGCAAAGAACGAGAAGAAAGGCATTGGTTTCGATGCCAACAAGATGCAGTGGGTGGATATGATCAAAGCTGGTATCATCGATCCGGCAAAAGTTACCAGATCTGCACTCCAGAATGCCGCTTCTATTGCCAGCCTGCTGCTGACAACAGAATGTGTCATCACTGAGATTCCTCAGAAAGATGCTCCTGCAGCTCCAGCCATGAACCCAGGAATGGGCGGTATGGGCGGGATGATGTGATGATCAGATCCTGAATCTGTTGAAGTCATCCTGAAATTCAGGATGACTTTTTTTTTTACTTGTATTATATTTTTTTTATGAGACGTGAACGGACTTTACGACCAGTAGAAGAGATCCTCAGTGCAGTGACACACGGACTTGGTTTCTTTGCCGGAATTGTGGGATTGATTTTTCTCATTTATTTTTCAGTGCAGACCCATGAGCCATACAGGGTGGTGGGAACTACCATATTCGGTTCATCTATCATACTTCTGTATCTGTTCTCCAGTCTGTATCACAGTTTCATCTTTACAAGATCACGGAAGATATTCCAGATATTTGACCATTCTGCCATATTCATACTCATAGCAGGAACATACACACCTATATTGCTGAATTTCAGAAGCATTTTCGGACTGACTCTGTTCATCGTGCTGTGGGCTGTGGCTGCTGTAGGAATAGTGATGGAATCGGTATTCAGGAGCAAGATAAAAAAGTTATCGCTGCTGCTGTATTTCATCACAGGCTGGATAATCGTACTGGCATGGAATCCGCTGCTGGAGACGGTGAACTACAGAATGGTATACTGGATCCTTGGTGGAGGCATACTCTATACTTTTGGTGCTGTCTTTTACATTTTCCAGTATAAAAGATATTTTCATGTCATATGGCATTTTTTCGTTTTGGGAGGAACATTATTACATTATCTTGGCATACTTTTTTATATTGCCATCAGATGATCTGCTGCTATGAATATCTATCTTAACATTTTACTTGCACTTATATTTGTCATATCAGTTGTAGTTGCCATCAGGATCCTGTACAAAAGGCTGTATTTCGGTTTTTCACCTAAACAGGTGGCTTTCCTTCTGGGACAGCAGGAAATGGTTCTTGAGAACCTGAATGTAGGAATCATCTATATAGACAACAGGGGCAAGATCATACTTCTGAACTCTGCCGGAAAGAAACTGCTGGATCTGAATGATGATGCCATAGGAACAAACATCCGTGATTATTATTTCCGTGATGGCTTCATGGACAATCTGGAGAATCCGCAGAATGCCAGCAAAACTCAGGAGCTGAGGGTCAGAGTCGGACTGACTCTGTTCTTCCAGTATCACTGTGTCACAGATACCAACGGTGCCATAATCGGCGTGATAGGAAGCATAGAGGATATGACCATTGCCAAGCAGAGGGCAGAGGAGCTGACAGGAATGCGCAATCTGATGAATGAAGTGCGCGCACAGAACCACGAGTTCATGAACAAGCTCCATGCCATATCTGGTCTGATCCAGCTGGAGGAGTACGATGAGGCTCTGAATTTCATATCACAGGCTATCAGGGCGGATCAGAAGGTCGTAAGCATAATCAGCTCACGGTTCAAGGAGCCTTCAGTGGCAGGACTGCTTCTGTCCAAATGCAGCAAGGCCAGCGAGAAGAAGATAAAGCTGATAATCAATGAGGATTCATTCATGAACCAGCTGCCGGAGAAGATGAATTCCGACGAATTCTGTTCTATAGTCGGCAACCTGATCGAGAATTCCTTTGACGAGCTGTCCGGACGTACCGACGGAATCATAGAGGTCTGCATATATCAGAGCACAAATGAGATAAATATCTCTGTCTTTGACAATGGACGCGGAATACCTGAGTCAAAGCAGAAGAAAATATTTGAGAAGGGACACAGTACCAAGGGCACTAACCGTGGATATGGTCTTTACATAATCAAAGATATAATTGATACTTATCATGGAAAGATCAGAATATGGTGTGGGCATGGTACTATGTTTGTAGTCACTATCCCATTGAAACAGGAGAAAAAGTCATGAAAATACTTATTGTTGAAGATGATCCCATGGTTGCGCACATTAATAAGAAATTCGCCAATAAGGCCGGTTATGATGATGTGGAGACTGTGGCGGACATTCAGAGTGCAAAGAACAGGATCAGCCAGGGGGATATCAGCCTGGTTCTGCTGGATGTTTACCTTCCTACAGGGAAGGGAACTGACCTGCTTATATGGATAAGAGAGCAGGGATATAACACAGATGTGATTCTGATCACCGCAGACAGAAGTTCAGAGACAGTTGAGCGTGCCATGAATTTCGGAGCACTGGACTATCTGCTGAAACCATTTGATTTCACCCGTTTCAAGGCAGCTATGGACAAGTTCGAGAAAAAGCATAACAACTTTGCAGGAAAAGTGAATATTGAGCAGGATGATATCGACAACCTTTTCTTTGATTCTTCCGTAAAGAATGATGACAGCCGGATGGAGTCCCCTGATAAATTTGATCCGAATTTTCTGGATAAAGGAATGAGCGAGAAAACATATTTCGCAGTTCTGAATGCCATCAGAGATACTGACCAGGCAACCACAGCTGAGGAACTGGGAGACAAGCTGGGAATATCAAGAGTTTCAGTCAGAAGATATCTGGAATTCATGGAACAGAAAGGGATGCTGACCATGGAGCTGGTGTACGGCAAAAAGGGAAGACCACAGCATCTGTTCAAATATATTAAAAAAGGTAATTGACCTAAATTTCAGATTTTGATACATTTGATTATGTAATTGGTGGCGTAACTCAGTCGGTAGAGTAAGCGGCTCATATCCGCTCTGTCAGGGGTTCAAGTCCCTTCGCCACTAATTTTTTTTTTGCCCTTTTATTTATCCTGTTTCTTTCCTTTATAAGCCAACTGACCACATGCACCTGAGATTCCGAATCCTTTCTTTTTACGCAATGTGTAATTGACATCAGCTCTGTCCAGAATTCTGCAGAAATCCATTATGGCCTGTCGGTCAGGAGTGGTGAACGGCTTGCCTTCCACTGTGTTCCATGGAATCAGGTTCACCAGAACAGAAAGTCCTGATATGAAATCAATTAGTGCCTTGGCATCCTCAGCCCCGATATTGAAATCGGCTATAAGCACATATTCAAAAGTGAAACGCTTTCCAGTCTGCTGCTGATAGTAGAGCAATGCATCTTTCAGCTCTTTCAGAGAATAGCGGTTGGTTATAGGCATTATCTGCCTGCGCTTTTCCTCAATGGCACTGTTCAGGGATACTGCCAGCCTGATCTCATGCCTGTAGTCTGCCAGAGTGCGGATCCCGTCCACAAGTCCGCAGGTGGATACAGTCATTTTTCTTGATCCCAGACCAATTCCCTTAGGATCGTTCAGTATGGTTATGGCTCTGAACAGATTCTCACGGTTATCGAAAGGCTCTCCCATACCCATGAACACGATATTGGAGATCTTGCCTGCCAGCTTCTTCATCAGCATGAACTGCTCTAAGATTTCCCCGGAGGTAAGATTTCGCTGGAAGCCCATATCGGCGGTACGGCAGAAACGGCATCCCATTTTGCAGCCGCACTGGGAGGAGATGCATATAGTCTGCCGCCCAGTACCATCCTGCAGCAGCACAGACTCCGTGTACAGCCCGTCCTGAAGCTTCAGCCGTATCTTCTTATTGCCATCATCCTCCAGTACTGTGTCCACCGTTGCTGTATAAATGGCGAACTTATCAGAAAGCTCTTTCCGCAGGGACAGAGGAATATCAATTATGACATCAAATGATTCTTTCCGTCCGGTATAAAAAGCATTATACAGCTGTCGGGCACGGAATTTCTGAGGAACATTTATAAGCTCAGCAATTTCATCGCAGGAGAGACCCAGAAGACTTGTTTTCATGGCTGTGATACCTTATTCAGAGAAGACCCTTGGTGGAAAGCACCTGGCCTCCGTCAGCAGGTGAATAAGCCTGTCCCATAGCCTTGCCGCATGCTTTGAACAGAGCTTCTGCCATGTGGTGGCTGTTCATGCCGTATCTGCAGTTCAGGTGCAGTGTTATCTGTGCCTTGTTGGCCATGGCAATAAAGAATTCTCTGAGAAGTGACATATCGAAAGTACCGGAATAAGGCTGCGGAAAATCTGCGTTCAGCACCATGTATGGTCTGCCGCTGACATCAATGACAGCCTCAGAAAGGGCATCATCCATAGGAATCACGGAGAAGCCGAATCTGTGGAGCGGAGAAAATTTCTCCTTATACTGGCACATAGCATCACCCAGAACCAGACCGATATCTTCCACCAGATGATGTGCATCAACTGCCACATCGCCGTCTGCATCGATCTTCAGTGAGAAACCGCCGTGGAAAGCCATGGCTGTCAGCATGTGGTTGAAGAAAGGAACCGGAGTATTGATCTCCACCTTGCCTTTTTCAGCCAGGTTCAGTTCCAGTGCAATATCTGTCTCTTTGGTAACGCGTTTAAGTTTGATAGTTTTATCCATAATTCTGCCTCTCTGGTTAATCTTATATTAATTATCGTAAAATGATAAGGTTTTACTTTAACTATAATACAAAAAATTATATAATATAGAAAAGCGGTCGTCCGTTTACCCGCTATACCAAAACAAGGAGCCAATTTTGCTTTTCATTCTTACAGTTCTTGCAGATTTTTCACTTTTCATGCTGCTTTACCGATTCATGGGAAAGACAGGCATATTCCTGTGGATAGCCATTGCCACGATCCTGGCCAATATTCAGGTGATAAAGACCACGGAGATATTAGGTTATACTTTCACACTGGGAAATGTGCTGTACGGTACCACATTCCTGGCCACAGACATACTTTCGGAACTGTACTCTGAGAAAGATGCCAGAAAAGCTGTGCTTATTGGTTTCTTTGCACTGGTGACCATGATGATGACTATGAATCTGGCACTGATGGTGCATCCAGGTGCAAACGACCTGGGACATGAGAGCCTGAAGCGGATATTCTCAATAATGCCGAGGATAACACTGGGAAGCCTGGTGGCGTTCATAATATCCCAGTTCCACGATGTGTGGGCATATAATTTCTGGAAGAAAATGCTGCCAGAGTATAAATTCATATTCATCAGGAACAATGCCAGCACACTGGTGAGCCAGCTGATCGACAGCATCATTTTTGTGACTATTGCGTTCGGTGGGCTTTACAGAAGTGAGATTTTGATCCAGATTATTCTGACGACCTATCTGATGAAAGGGCTGGTGGCGCTGCTGGACACAGGATTCATATACCTGGCAGTACATTGGTTCAGAAACGGTAAAGTGAGGGAACAGCGATGAACAGTAATTTTTTGGAATATTTAGGAAAGTTTTCAGAATTCACCAACGAGTACAACAGGGAAATCTACTTTGCCAATCAGGACCGCAATGATATTCAGCCCCCGATCGAGCCGGAGATAGGGCGGTTCCTGACACTGCTGATAAAGCTGACAGGAGCCAGAAAAGTGCTGGAGCTGGGGTGCGGAGTGGCCAATTCCACCATCTGGCTGGCACAGGAACTGAAAAACTGCGGAGGGACAGTGTGCACCGTGGACAACCATCCCCGGACTTGGAATGAAGCCATAGTGAACATAGAGAAAGCCGGGGTGAAAGATCAGGTCAGGATGATCCATGCCAATGCGGAGGATGCAGTCAGACAGCTGCTGGATGAAGGGGAGACCTTTGATCTGATCTTCCAGGACTGCGGAAAATATGTTTATAACGTCATATATGAAGATGTGTATTCTTTGCTGAAGAAGGGCGGACTGATAGCTGCTGATGACACCATGTTCTGTGTGTGTGAGAATGTGCGGCAGAACCTGGGACGCCACATGGATGCATACAATCAGAAGATTTTCGCCGACCAGCGCTTTTTCTCATCCATGATACCTATCGGTCATGGTATGACACTGAGTTACAAGAAGTAAAAAGGGCTTCAGGTTCATTCAGTCTCATAAGAGTACCTGTAGTAGCTCATATCTCCCTGAATACTGCCTTTTTTTACAACATCACCGAATCCAGGAGCGTGAATCATCTGACCACCGCCAATGTATATACCGCAGTGATTATTGCTGGAAACAACATCACCCGGCATTGCTTCTGAAACATTGATTTCCTTCCAGCCAGCCTGTTGACTGATGAATGTATTTGTTGTCCAAACATGAGATCTGTAACCATAACAGAAACAGACAAGACCACTGGCATCAAAACTATCAGGTCCGGCTGCTCCCCATTCATAAGGAACTGCTGTTGGCTGAAAATCCACTGGAGTTATACTTGAATGGATGCTATTATTGAATAAACACACGGGGATGTAGCTCACCTGGCAGAGCGTTTGAATGGCATTCAAAAGGTAGTCGGTTCAAGTCCGATCATCTCCATACAAAAGGAATACATATGAACGAAGACCAAGTACTAGAATTATTAAAAGAAAAATTATGTAAAGTAATGAGTTTTTCAGAAAAAATTTGACAGTTGTAATTTATTTTATTAATATAAATATATATAGGCACGGGGAAAATAATAAATCCTTGCTAAAATGATTTTGCTTGTCATGTCTTGATGCAAGTTGAGCGTAGCAATCAGGGACTTTTTAGTTTTTCATTTATCTTATTTTCTTTTATCCTATTCATAAAATTCCAGTGTTACTCATTTTATGCCTAAGGGGTTGTTGTGCCTAAATAACTCAACAAGGATCAGATTATGAACAGAGAGGATTTGGATTATATCCAGAGTTCAATTTGTTACAGATTTGAGAACTTGAATTTATTAATTCAAGCATTCACAAGAAAATCGTA
>JAKSTW010000041.1 GCA_024402405.1 Spirochaetia bacterium
TCTTCCAAAAGGAGATAATATGGCAGATGAAAAATTAAGTACCATAAGACACTCTGCATCCCATGTGATGGCTGCTGCAGTGCTGCAGATGTTCCCGGATGCAAAGATCGCCATCGGACCGTCGATCGAGAACGGATTCTATTACGATTTTGACCTTCCTCGTCCTCTGAAGATGGATGATTTCCCTGAGATCGAGGAGAGAATGAGGGACATCATCAACAAAAAGCAGGATTTCATACGCAAAGAGGTATCACGTGCTGAGGCTCTGGAGCTTTTCAAGGATCAGCCTTACAAGACTGAGCTTATCAACGACCTTCCTGAATCAGAGATCATTTCTATCTATACAGTGGACAAGTTCACAGACCTGTGCCGCGGTCCACATGTTGAGAATACCAAAATGATAAATCCGCAGGCTATCAAGCTGCTTTCCATTGCCGGCGCATACTGGAGAGGTGACGAGAAGCGCCCTATGCTCCAGAGAATCTATGCCACAGCTTTCACAAACCCTAAGGATCTGCGCCTCTATCTGCAGCATCTGGAAGAGCTGGAGAAGCGTGATCACCGCAAGATCGGAAAAGAGCTGGATCTGTTCCATATTGATGACGAGAACCCTGGACAGGTCTTCTGGCATCCAAAAGGATGGACGATCTACCGCACACTGGAGGATTATGTCCGTGCCAAGATCAAGGCAGACGGATATGTGGAGGTAAGGACACCTTTCTGTATGCCTCAGTCACTGTGGGAGAGATCAGGACACTGGGCAAAATATAAGAAGAATATGTTCATCACAGAGAGCGAGAAGCGTCTTTTCGCCCTGAAGCCTATGAACTGTCCGGGGCATGTGGAGATCTTCAAGCAGGGACTCAAGAGCTACAGAGACCTTCCTCTCCGTATGGCTGAGTTCGGAAGCTGCACCAGAAATGAACCATCAGGAACACTTCACGGTGTTATGCGTGTCCGCGGATTTGTTCAGGATGATGCCCATATCTTCTGCACAGAGGATCAGGTTCCGTCTGAGGTTGCCAAGTTCTGTCATCTCCTGAAGGATATGTACAGGGATTTCGGATTCACAGAAGATAAAATTATAGTTAAGTTCTCTACCAGACCTGAGCTCCGTGTTGGTGATGATGCCACATGGGACAGAGCTGAGGGTGCCCTGGCTGATGCATGTCAGAAGGCTGGCATCACATACGAGATCGCTCCTGGTGAGGGTGCATTCTACGGACCAAAACTGGAGTTCACTCTGGTTGATGCCCTGGGCCGTCAGTGGCAGTGCGGAACGATTCAGGTCGATTTCCAGCTTCCTAGCGCAGAGAGACTCAATGCCGAGTATATCGGTGAGGACAATGCCAAGCACCATCCTGTAATGCTGCACCGTGCAGTCCTGGGATCTTTGGAGAGGTTCATCGGTATTCTTCTGGAGAACTTTGCAGGAGCTCTTCCTGTATGGCTGGCTCCTGAGCAGGTTTCAGTCATTCCTGTTGCTCCGGCTTTCAACGAATATGCTGCTAAGGTGGCAGAAACACTTAAAGCTGCCAAGATCAGAACTGTGCTGGATGACAGTGAGCAGAGAATGAATGCAAAGATCAGAAATGCCCAGGGACAGAAAGTTCCTTATATGTTCATCATCGGTGACAAGGAGGCTGCTGAGGGTGGTGCATCCATCAGACTCAGGACCGGAAAGCAGATGAACGGACTCACACTGGATCAGGCTATAAGCTTTGTCCAGGAAAAGATCGCCAATAAGGAAGAGATCTGAGCTTGCCTGAAAGAGTGATCACAGTCAGTCATGACTGCGGAGGCTATGATATCCGCATAGAGCGGGGACAGAGGTTTGTGTGCGGTGATATATTGCACCGCATACAGCCTGGTCACAAGGCTCTGGTCGTGGCTGATGATACTGTTTCAGAACTTTATGGGCCTGCGGTGCTCCATTCACTGGATTCGGCAGGCTTCAGACCATTACTTTTTAAATTCCCACATGGAGAGCACCACAAGACAATAGAGACAGTGACCTCTATCCTGGAAACTGCAGCCGCAGAGAACATGAACAGAAATGATTTTTTCGTATCACTGGGGGGTGGTGTCTGCGGAGATATTACAGGCTTTGCAGCATCCGTGTATATGAGGGGCATCCCTTATGTGCAGATGCCGACTACATTGCTGGCCATGGTGGATGCATCGGTAGGGGGGAAAACTGCTGTGAATCTTTCTGCCGGCAAGAATCTGGCAGGAGCGTTCTGGCAGCCTGCTGCTGTGCTTATGGATCCTGATATGCTGGACACCATGGGGACAGAGCTGTGGGATGACGGCATGGCAGAGATTATCAAGCACGCTGTGCTGGCTGGTGGTGAGCTGGCAGAGCTTGTTTCTGCAGGCAATATCCGCAATGATATTGAGCGGGTCATTGCCATGAATGTTGAGATAAAGAACAGTTTTGTCAATGGAGATGTCCGGGACAGAGGAAAGCGCCAGATGCTGAATCTTGGTCATACCATAGGGCATGGAATTGAAAAAGTCTCAGAATATCACGTCTCTCATGGACATGCAGTAGCTGCTGGAATGTTGGCTGAAATATATGCATTTTTCAAAATGAATTTTGTTAAATGTGATTTATATCAAAATATAAAAGCTATATTAAATAAAAATAGCTTATTTAATCAAATTGATTTTGATAAATCTAAAATAGCCGATGCTGTTCTGCGTGATAAAAAAATTGACGGACAGTTTATAAATCTGACAGTTCCTGAAAAAATGGGCTGCTGCCATCTGTTTCCATTGCCTGTTTCAGAAGTGAAAAAATTCATAGAAAGCGGACTTTCCTATGGATATGACTGTTAGACCTTCGCGGTTTTCCGGGACTTTCAGGGCTCCTGACTCCAAGTCAGATCTGCACCGAAAACTTATATGTGCGTTTCTCAGTAATGATCTTCGCATACATGATCACTGCACTGATGATATTTTAAGCAGAATTCAGCAGCCGGTATGTGATGATATTCTGGCCACTATACAGGGGCTGAGATCGTTAAGTGACGGTTATGATATGGCAGTGGTGGAGTGCGGAGACAGCGGTACCACACTCAGATTTCTCCTTCCTGTTGCAGCTGCTCTTGACCGGAATGTTTTGTTCAGAATGTCTGGCAGACTGGGACAGAGACCTGTTGAACCACTGCTGGAACAGCTGGCTTCTCATGGATGCACAGTTCAGTATGATGCCGGGGACAGAGCACATGGGGACAGTACTTCCATGATTCTGCACATATCGGGGCAGCTTACCTGCGGCGATTTTGTGTTGCCTGGGAATATCAGCTCACAGTTTATATCGGGACTGCTTCTTGCCATGCCGCTGCTGAAGAATGACAGCACATTGCGCCTTACATCTCCGCTGGAATCATCTCTTTATGTGGATATGACGCTGAAAGTGCTCCGTGAGTTCGGTGTGACAGTGAGAACGGAACACAGGGGGACAGAGCTTTTCCATATACCGGGGGGACAGAGCTTCACTATGCCCGATGATATGAATATTGAGGGGGACTGGTCAGGGGCTGCTTTTTTTCTGGCGGCTGGGACTGCCGGGGACAGAGCACAGTCCGGAACTCATGTCAGCTGTATGGGACTGTCTGATGATTCGCTTCAGCCTGACAGGTTTATCATGAATTTTATCAGAGAGATGCCTCCATGTGTGGATATTTCGAGATTTCCTGATCTGGTTCCTGTGCTGGCTGTGCTGGCTGCCGGACATAAGGGTATCTGCCGTCTGGACAATGGAGCCAGGCTTAGGTTCAAAGAGAGTGACCGTATCAGTTCTGTTGCTGAAATGATAAATGGTCTGGGGGGAAAAGCTGAGATCTCAGCAGATTCGATTATCATATATGGTACAGAAAGTTTGACTGGTGGTGAAGTTTTCAGTTATAATGATCACAGGATTGCTATGGCTGCGGCTGTGGCATCTGCATTCAGCACAGGTGATATAATCATCCACGATGCTCAATGTGTGAATAAATCTTATCCTGGATTCTGGGATGATTTCAGAAGGCTTGGAGGCAATTATGTCATTTGAGGTAGGAAAGAATATAAGGCTTGCTGTTTTCGGTCAGTCTCATTCAAAGGCTATCGGTATTTCCATTGACGGACTTCCTGCCGGTCTGGAACTGGATCTCAAGAAAATACAGGCTTTCATGGCTCGCCGTGCTCCGGGACATACTTGCGGTTCCACACCCAGGGTCGAGACTGATGAATTTACAGTGCTTTCCGGTATTGCCGGAGGCCGTACCTGCGGTTCGCCTCTGTGTGTGATGATCGAGAACAGAAATTGTGATCCATCAGTTTACAGGGACATGGCGGATATTCCAAGACCTATGCATTCTGATTATCCTGCCTGGGTGAAATATCATGGATTCAATGATGCTGTCGGTGGAGGGCATTTCTCAGGCCGTATGACTGCTCCTATCTGCTTTGCCGGTGCTGTATGTGCCCAGATCCTTGAGAAATTCGGCGTTTATGCCGGAGCTCATATTGCAGGAATAGGGACAGAGCATGACAGGCTTTTTGATGCTGTCAATGTGGATGAAGAGCTGCTGATCTCATTGGGGACAGAGGATTTTCCTGTGCTGGACAGAAGTGCCGGTCAGAGGATGCGGGCTCTTATAGATGATGCGGCTGCAAGGGGGGATTCCCTGGGTGGCATAGTAGAGTGTGCCATTACCGGTGTGCCTGCCGGAGCCGGTGACACAATGTTTGACAGTCTTGAGGGACAGATGTCCCGGATGCTGTTTGCCATACCATCTGTGAAGGGAGTTGAATTCGGATCAGGATTCCGTGGAGCTGAGCTTGCCGGCAGTGTCCATAATGATGAATTCTGCTTTGATGCTGACGGAAGTGTGCGCACCAGAACCAACAACCATGGCGGTATACTTGGTGGTCTGGCCACCGGTATGCCAATTGTTTTCCGTGCTGCATTCAAACCTGTTCCATCCATAGGACTGCCACAGAAAAGTGTAGATCTGAGGCTGGGGACAGAGGTGGAGCTGACAATCGGCGGACGTCATGATGCCTGTGTGGTTCCAAGGGCTGTGCCTGCGGTGGAAGCTGCGGCTATGTTCACGATTTGCGATGTATTACTTTCAGAAAGGAGTTTTTATGGAGCTTGAGAAAGCGAGAAGAAAAATTGATGAAATAGATCTGAAGATCACAAAACTTCTGAACAAACGTTTTAAGATAGCTGTTGAGATCGGTGAATACAAGGGCAGGCATGGACTGCCTGTTTTTGACAGTGGCCGTGAAAATGAACTGCTTACCAAGATCGCTCTCTGTGCTGATATGGGATTTGAGAACTATATGCAGCTGGTATATATGTCCATTCTGTCCTGCAGCAAGGAAATTCAGAAAAGTATAGCAGGGTGTGAGGAATAATGATCTGCGGGCTGCTGGGTGGCTGTCTTGGTCACAGCTATTCTCCCATGATTCATGAATATTTGGGTGATTATGAATACGATCTGTTTCAGGTTGAACATGGCAGATTGCATGATTTTCTGGAGAATACCGATTTTCATGGTCTGAATGTGACCATGCCATATAAAAAGGCTGTTATTCCTTATCTCAGCTGGATTTCTCCGGAGGCTGAACGGATAGGCAGTGTCAACACCATAGTCCGTGAGGATGATGGTCTGTATGGATATAATACTGATTATTTCGGTTTCCTGTATGCTGCGGAAATAGCCGGGATCTCATTCTGGGGGAAGAAGGTGCTGGTGCTGGGAAGTGGCGGTGCATCACTGGCTGTGCAGGCTGCGGTGAAAGATTCTGCCGCCAGGGAAGTTCTGGTGGTGTCCCGTACCGGAGAACTGAACTATTCAAATATATCACAGCACAGTGATGCTGATATCATAGTCAATGCCACTCCGGTAGGTATGTGTCCTGACAATGACGGTCTGCCGGTGGATCTGGGAGATTTTCCGAAATGCAGCGGTGTGATCGATCTGGTGTACAATCCGATGAGGACCAGACTGGTTCTGGAAGCAGAGAAGCGTGAAATAAAATGTACAGGCGGTCTGGCTATGCTGGTGGCTCAGGCTAAATATGCCTCTGATCTTTTCCTGAATATACACCGTGAGGATGATATGATCGGTGATATCCTGGATGATGTGCACCGCGAACTGGCTGATATTGTGCTGGTCGGTATGCCTGGCTGCGGAAAAAGCAGTGTCGGTGCTCACCTGGCTCAGCGTCTTTCCCGGACATTTGTGGATACAGATGCCGAGGTTGAGAAACTTGCCGGTTGTATTGTTCCCGATATCATTGCCAGGGATGGTGAGGCATGTTTCAGAAAGCTGGAAAGTCAGGTTATTTCTGAGCTGAGCCGGAAAAACAGTCTGGTGATCGCCACCGGTGGAGGAGCTGTTCTGGAAAACTGTAATGTGGATGCATTGCGTCAGAATGGTATGGTATTCTTCATCCGGCGTGAGCTTGATAAGCTGGCAGTGCAGGGAAGACCTCTTTCCATGGCCGGAAGTCTGGCTGATATGTATGACAGGCGGCGGTCTCTGTATGAGAAGGCTGCTGATTTCACAGTGGATAATGATAAGACAGTTGCACATACTTCTGATGATATTCTGGAGCTTGGAGGCTGGATATGAGAAAAGTGCTGGTTATAAACGGACCTAACATGAATATGCTGGGGATCCGGGAGCCTGAGATCTATGGAAAGACCACATACAGCCAGCTGGTGGATATGATAAAGATCTGGGCATCTGAGCTGGGATTTGAGGCTGAGGTTTTTCAGAGTAACCATGAGGGGGATATTGTTGACAGGATCCAGCAGGCTTATGGCTTTTTTGATGCGCTGGTGCTGAATCCTGCTGCATATACTCATACCAGTGTGGCCATTCCTGATGCGATAAGGGCAGTGGGGCTCCCTGCTGTGGAAGTGCATATCTCTGATGTGGACAGCCGCGAGGATTTCCGGCGGATATCATATATTGCACCTGTGTGCATTGTTTCGATCAAAGGACATGGTATCGACGGTTACCGTGAAGCTCTGGAGATACTGAAGAAAAGGATCATAAAAGATGGATTACAGATATGCTGAGCGTAAAGATACAGAATTGATTCTGAGGTTTATCAGAGATCTGGCAGAATATGAGCATATGAGCGGTGATGTGGTGGCTACTCCTGAGTTGCTTGAAGAATGGATCTTTGACAAGAAAAAGGCAGAAGTCATCTTTGCTCTTGATAATGGACAGGAAGTGGGATTCGCCCTGTTCTTTCATAATTTCTCCACATTTCTTGGACGTGCCGGAATTTATCTGGAAGATCTGTATGTGAAGCCCGAATACCGTGGCAGGGGATATGGAAAGGGACTGCTGAAACAGCTGGGACGCATTGCCGTGGAGCGTGGCTGCGGAAGGCTGGAATGGTGGTGCCTGGACTGGAATGAACCCAGCATAGATTTCTACCGCTCTATGGGCGCTCAGCCTATGAGCGACTGGACTGTGTACCGCATAGCAGGTCCTGTTCTGGAGAACCTGGGACGGAAGTGAACATCTGATATTTCTGCAGATCCACATGACCATCAACTACAGTCACACCTTCTTTTTCCAGCAGTTCTGCCTGTGCTGATGCACCTCCGAATGCAAACCTTTCTGCTAATCTGCCTTTTGAATCGACTACCCTGTGGCACGGTATGATTCCCGGTGCCGGATTCCTGTGCAGTGCATTTCCCACAGCTCTGGCCATTTTCCTGCTGCCTGCCAGCTCTGCCACCTGTCCGTATGTTGCCACTTTACCTGCCGGTATGCACCTGACGATCTCATAGATTCTATTGGTAGGACTGTCTGTAAATATTTTCTTCATTCTCATCATACAGTATAGTAGAAAAAGGATAAAAAAACACCGCCAAGAGAGTGTTGCTTAAGGATTTTTATGAAACAAGAAAATTTTTGACCGGCACTCTTCAAGCGGAGACTCAAACAAAAGACCACACCGAAGGATAAAACCTTTAGTGTGGTCTTTTGTTGTTCATATATTCTTTTCAAGTATACACTTATTGTATGTAGACTTTTTGTATGCGTAAAATATAATTATATTTGGAGGTATTTGCGTGATGGATATTGTAAAAGTATTTGGAACAAATCTTCGAAAATATAGAAATGAGCTCGGTGTGTCGCAGGAAAAGTTTGCCGAAATGTGCGGATTGCATCGAACTTATATAAGTGATGTTGAGCGCTTCCAAAGAAGCATAGCGTTGGATAATGTACAGAAAATTGCAGATGCGCTTGGAATTGAAACATACAAATTATTTATTCAATCGGAGGAATAAGGCATGAAAGAGTTGAAAAACAGAATTGATTTCTTAATTCAGAATTCCAATGGAGATAAGCATATTATTGAAGCTATAAAAAATGATAAGTCGGTGGCTCCTTTCAGCACTGAGAATAGATTGTTAGCATATTTCCTTTCATTGGGAGAGCTCAGTTTTGACTCTTATTCCAAGTTATGTCAAGAATACTATGAACGTAGCCAAAAATCGAACCAGTATTTATATCTGTTTGATATGGCTCCCCGTACATTCGGACAAACGTGGGGAGAACAACATATAAAAAAGCTTTTCCCGGAATTCATTAAAGCCACAAAGGAGAATCTTGCAACTCGTTACCCCAATTTTGATGGAGAATTCGATTTATGGATTGATGGTATACGGGTAGAAGTAAAAGCTTGTAGAGCAAATAGTACGACAACAAAAGGAAGCCTCTCAAGCAGAGCATATACCCATGACGAGGCTGTTGCTGCGAATTTCAAATATCACTATCAGCAGCTTAAGCCTTCATGTTGTGATGTCTTTATTTGGATCGGTGTTTGTAAAGATGCACTGATTTATTGGGTGCTCACCAGTGAAGAACTTCAGCAAACAGGAAAACTTGGGTCACAACATAGAAATGAAAACACAGGGGTTGAAGGTGCAGAAGTTTTTGAAGGACAAGTGTTTATGACGGAAGAAGAATTAAAACATTTCCTCTTTTCTGAAGATGAAATATTAGTCAAGGTTAAGGAAAAGGGGAATAAAAAATGATTTCTAATGAGCAGTTGATCGAAGACTTTCGTAACGGGATATTTGCTCTTAACACACGCCGTTTTGGGACTGTTGCTGAAATAATGATACGCAGGCTTTATGGCTTTTGCTACTCAAACGCTGTCGCATATGATTTGTATGATCCTCGTAAAGAACTCAAAATAGAAGTAAAATTCTCAAGAGCCACAAAAGAAAATGAAACTCGTATATCGGAAAACAATGTTATCGAACAATGTCTTGCTGCTTTGTCTTTGGAAAACAGAATACTAATGTCAAATGAAACAGATTATTATTCCTTCGATAGCAATATTCAGCAGGTAAAACCTCTATGCTTTGATTATCTTTTCTATGGCTTATTCTTCGCTGACCACGTAGAAATATATGGCATAGATAGTGCTGATGTTGCTAATATTCCGGGCTTCTCCGGACGGCAGCATTACGGCAATGACGGAGAAGGGCAGTTCCATTTAAACGAAAGTACGATATCATTTCATCGAGATCATTGCTTTCAGAAAGAACTGACCTATATAGAATTGTATAATTTGTTAAATTGCTAAATCAAGAACAAATTCTCTCCGGTCATTGATTCTTTTATAAGGTTGTATTCTTCAGCGCTGAGTTCAAAAATATCCGAAACAATCGTATCAATCATTTCATATAATTTAACCGTTTCCGTTTCTGAAGAGGCACAAAGTATCGAATCCACTAAAGTGAGAATTTGATCTTGTGCTTCTTCATTTATATTAGGTATAGGTATCTGCTCTATATGCGAACGAAGCACTTTGACTGAATTGAATTGTTTCCTAAAGTAAAATTGCGCTATCCTCGAATTCAAAATAGCCATAATGTATTTTATGCTGAGTGAAGGTATCTTGGGGATTAAAACATTACAGCTATTGAGAGACAGTGTTTGATGATTATCATATGCAAATACAAGTTGATTACATATAAACCGATAAAGCAGTTTCTCTTCGGCTCTATAATACTCCGTTGGAGCAACTTGTTGGAAAGACTCTGGTCGAAATACAATAAAATTTTCTGTATCATGAAATCGGTATTTGCACAGATCGGATCCTTTCAATACCATTTCGTTTGTGAGGTTCTTCTCTGATGAAATATATTCCTTATTATTTCCTGTAACAATTCCCAAAGGAAAGGT
>JAKSTW010000042.1 GCA_024402405.1 Spirochaetia bacterium
GATGGATATGGACGGCGATTTTCTGTAGACTTCTGCCGTGCATGGTGTGTCCATGAGCACTGATATTCCTGATTCCTGATATATTCCTGGCTCTGGTATCTGCCCGATAAGTGATGTTATCTCAGGGGTGTGTTTTTCCAGTTCATTCCAATATGATGATGCCTTGAAGCAGAACATTCCTGAATTCCACAGATAATTTCCTGATGATATGAATTCTCTGGCTTTTGCAAGGTCTGGTTTTTCTGTGAAGGTCTTTACTGTGAAGCCGGGAGCCTCCTCAGTGCCTTTCAGGATATATCCATATCCTGTCTCAGGATATTCAGGTCTGATCCCGAAAGTTACAAGAGAACCCTTTCTTGCCATTATGTCGGCTTTTTCCACACTGTTTCTGAATCCATCCAGATCTTCGATTATGTGGTCTGACGGAAGGACCAGAAGAGAGGGGTCGTTTCCAGAGAGCCGGAAGTACTGCACTGCGGCTGCTATGGCTGGTGCTGTGTTCTTTGGCTCAGGCTCCGGAATTATCGCGATTTTCCCTGTTGATGCAAAAGGAATGCATTCATGGATGACCTGCTGCATCTGACTTTTCAGGGTTATGATCATGATTTTTCCTGGGATGTTCAATGATATGGCTCTTCTGATGGTGAGGGCCAGAAGTGAGTTCCCGTCCCTGACATTTATGAACTGTTTAGGAAAGCTTTTGAGTGATGCAGGCCACAGCCTTGTTCCTGAACCACCTGCCAGAATCAGAATATTATCTACCATAAAATGATTATCAGTATTTTATCTCTTAAAGTCAATCAGTTCATATTGCAAATATCCAGGGGAAAATATAATATAGATATATTAATTTTGGCCATTCACTTTGGCAGGAGGATATTTTGTATAACCCGGTAGATCCAAAAATTGAATTTCCTAAGATGGAAGAAGCAGTTCTTAAGTTTTGGGAAGAGAATGATATTTTCAAAAAATCAATGAAGCAGAGGGAAGGTGCAGAGGAATATGTCTTCTATGATGGTCCTCCGTTTGCTACAGGCCTTCCTCATTTCGGACATTTTGTTCCTGGTACGATAAAAGATATTTATCCACGTTATATGACCATGAAGGGAAAGCTGGTGGACAGACGTTTCGGATGGGACTGTCACGGACTTCCTGTTGAATATGAGATGGAGAAAGAGCTGAAGATCTCAGGAAAGAAGGAGATCGAGGATTACGGAATAGCGAAGTTCAATGAGAACTGCCGTTCCATCGTTCTCAGATATACTGATGAATGGCGCAAGACAGTCACAAGACTTGGACGCTGGGTTGATTTCGACAATGACTACAAGACAATGAATCCTGACTATATGGAGTCTATCTGGTGGGTATTCAAGCAGCTGTGGGATAAAGGACTTATCTATGAGGGATATTACATTCTCCCCTACTGTCCTAGATGCTCCACTGTACTTTCCAACCATGAGCTGAACCTGGGCGGATATCAGGAGGATGCTGATCCTGCCATCACCATCAAATTCAAGGTGAAAGGCGAGGAGAACACATATTTCCTGGCATGGACAACAACTCCATGGACACTCCCTTCAAACCTGGCTCTGGCTGTTCATCCTGAGATCGATTATGTGAAGGTCAAGGATGGCGACGAATATTACATCATGGGTCAGCCTAGACTTTCAGCATATTACAAAAAAGAGACAGATTATCAGATCATCTGGACCAAGAAAGGAAGCGAGCTGGTGGGAATGCAGTATGAGCCTATGTTCAGCTATTTCGCCAAGCTTGAGGAGAAGGGTGCATTCAGAGTGTTCCCTGCTGAGTATGTGACAACTGAGGATGGTACAGGTATCGTACATACAGCCAACGGATTCGGTGAGGACGATAACAATACACTGAAGGGTTCAGGAATTCCTGTTGTATGTCCTGTTGATGCAGAGTGTAAGTTCACAGCTGAGGTTCCTGACTACCAGGGACGCTTTGTCAAGGACTGCGACAAGGATATCATTGCCAGACTGAAGGCTGAGGGCAAGCTGGTTCTCAGACAGCAGTATGTGCACAACTATCCGCACTGCTGGAGATGTCATTCACCTCTTATCTACAGAGCTGTGTCATCATGGTTCGTTGACATTCAGAAGATTAAGGATAAGATGCTCAATGCCAACAGCCAGATCTCATGGATTCCTGCACATCTTAAGGAAGGAAGATTCGGAAAATGGCTGGAGGGTGCCAGAGACTGGGCTATCTCCAGAAACAGATACTGGGGCAACCCTATTCCTGTATGGAAATGTGACAAATGCGGTCATACAGACTGCATGGGTTCCAGAGCTGAGCTTGAGGAAAAGACTGGCGTGAAGGCTGTGGATCTCCATAAGCACTTTGTTGATGATATTACATATAAATGTTCCTGCGGCGGAACAATGAAGAGAATACCTGAGGTCCTGGACTGCTGGTTCGAGTCAGGTTCCATGCCTTATGCACAGGTACATTATCCATTTGAGAACAAGGAGCGTTTCGAGCAGCATTTCCCTGCTGACTTCATCTGCGAGGGACTGGATCAGACCAGAGGATGGTTCTATACACTGGTCATCCTGGGTGCGGCTCTGTTTGACCGTCCTGCATTCAAGAATGTTGTTGTGAACGGTCTGGTACTGGCTGAGGACGGAAGAAAGATGTCCAAGAGCCTCCGTAACTACACTGACCCGGTTGAGGTGATCAACAAGTTCGGTGCTGATGCCCTGAGATTCTTCCTGGTCAACTCAGCTGTAGTAAGGGCAGAGGATCTGCGCTATTCAGACAAGGGAGTAAAGGAAGTTCTCAAAACTCTGATCCTGCCTCTCTGGAATGCATACAGCTTCTTTGTCACATATGCAAATATTGATAAGATCGATGTGAAAGGTGCTCCTGAGGATCCTCAGAACCCTCTGGACAGATGGATCCTTTCTGTGACTGAATCTCTGGTTGCAGGAGTCACAGAGAATCTTGACTCATATAACATACAGAAAGTGAATGTATTGCTTCTTGATTTCATCGACACACTGAACAACTGGTATGTCAGACGTTCACGCCGCCGTTTCTGGAAGTCTGAGAGCGATCTGGACAAGCAGCAGGCATATCAGACACTTTATACAGTACTGATGAAGTTCGTCAAACTGGCATGCCCTGTCATTCCGTTCATTACAGATGAGATCTACAGAAACCTGAGAACAGCAGATATGCCTGAGTCAGTTCACCTCTGTGATTTCCCAGTGTGTGACAGCAGCCTTATTGATAAGGAACTGGAAGAGAAAATGGCAGTCACAAGAAAGGCTGTTTCTCTTGGAAGAGCATTGAGAAGTGCACATTCCATCAAGACCAGACAGCCGCTGAAAACTGCTTACCTTGTGACAAGAGATCCAAAAGAGAAAGTCATTCTTAATGAGATGAAAGACATTATCGCTGAGGAGCTGAATGTCAAGGAGATATGTCTGAAAGAGAATGAGGAAGAACTGGTCGAGTATTCATGCAAGGCTAATTTCCGTGCTCTTGGAAGCATCCTGGGCAAGGATATGAAAGCCGGTGCAGCTGTGATCAGCGCTTTTACAGCAGAGCAGATCATAACTCTTCTGAATGGCGGTTCCATAACGATTGAGGCTAATGGAAAGAATTTTGACATTACATCTGAGACTGTTATCGTAAACAGAGCAGAGAAGGGCAATCTGAAGGTCATGAACGAAGGTTCCCTGACAATCGGTCTTGATTCTGAGATCACAGAAGAGCTGAAGCAGGAAGGAATCATCAGAGATATTATCAGAAATGTCCAGAATCTGAGAAAGGAATCTGGTTTTGAGGTTACAGACAGAATCAGCCTGAACATTGATGGCTGTGATGAAGTCAGAAAGGCTGTTGATGCATTCGGTGACTATCTCTTTGCAGAGACTCTCACAGAAAAACTCTTCTGGGGAAAAGCAGAGAATATGACTGAATGTGAGTGTGGCGATTATACATGCTCCATAGCTGTTGCAAAAAATTAATAATCATATCTTTTCTTCTGTGCCTCCTGTTCTCAGGCTGTAAGGCTGTGAGCAAGGGGGCCGCGGAGAAGACGCCTGCGGATGAGTATCTTATTCCGGGTGGCGGAGAATTTTATCTGGCAGGGGATGTTGATGATCTTCCTGCCGGAATAGTTCAGATGCTGCGGGATAACGGTGTGCCACAGAAAATCATGGAGCGTACTGACCGGTATTTCTGTACAGCAGATATTAACGGAAATGCTGTGTTGCTGGAAGGTGACTACGGTTCATTGCCGCTGGCATCGTATTTCACACTGAACAGACGGTTTTCCAGACACGCTGCTGGAAATTTCACTTATTTTCATAATAAAGAGACTGATGACAGTTATTTCTTCCCTGACAGGAACAGAATATTCTATGCTGATTATGATATAGCAGATCTTCTCAGCCGATATCCTGACAAAATGGGAAGTTATATGGCCATATGCCATGAGCCTGAATTCAGCGGTCTGATGACAGATGATATCTATGCCTATGTTAAGAACTGCTCATTACCTGGCCTGAATATAAACACAGAGTACAGCATGGCTGTCTCTGCACATCATGAGATGGATTTTTACATACTGGATTCCATACTGACTTTTGCCACAGAGCGGCAGGCCAGGGTGGTTTCTGCCGTAGTAAAGATGTTTGTGGTGAATCAGCAGAGAAAATATGGCATTCAGGGAGATGACAGCCAGAATATTTATGCGGAGAATAACTGCCTGATGGTCAGAGGGGTGAAGATGTCACCTGCGGCTGGTGATAAATTGTTGGAATATTTGATTTCGGAGATATATTTGAGATGAAGACAGGTGTTGTTGATTATAAGGCCGGAAACTTAAGGAGCATTGAATCTGCACTTAAATTTCTGTCTGCTGATTATATAATTTCTGACCGTGCTGAGGAACTTATTGGATGTGACAAACTTCTTTTTCCTGGAGTCGGTGAGGCCGCATTTGCCATGAACCAGCTGAAAAGATCAGGGCTGGATTCCATGATGCATGAATTTTTCAGGACCGGGAAGGAAATACTGGGTATCTGCCTTGGGTGCCAGATCATACTGGATCATTCGGAAGAGGGTAACACTGACTGTCTTGGACTTGTTCCCGGACGGGTGAGAAGATTTCCTGCCGGCGGTCTGAAGGTGCCTGAGATCGGCTGGAACAATATTAAAAAAGTGAGAGATCATTATATTCTGAAGGATGTGCCTGATAATTCCAATGTCTATTTTGTCCATTCTTATTATCCTGATGTGGACAGAAAATATATGCTGTGCGAGACCGAATATATGTTTCCGTTCTGTTCGCTGATCGGTTATGAGAATGTGACCGCAGCTCAGTTTCATCCTGAAAAGTCTGGTAAGGTCGGATTGCAGATCATGAAGAATTTTCTTGAGTGCAGGGAGTGATTATGCTTAAAAAGAGAGTTATCGTATGTCTCGATGTCCGGGATGGAAAGACTACCAAGGGAATAAAGTTCAAGGGAAATGTTGATATCGGCGATCCGGTGGAAATGGCTGAGAAATATTATCTTGATGGAGTGGATGAACTGGTTTTTTACGACATTACAGCCTCTGCTGAGAAGCGTGGAATCATGATCGATGTGGTGGAGCGTGTTGCATCAAAGATCTTCATACCATTCTCTGTCGGCGGCGGCATTGCTTCCGTGGATGACATGCGGCGTGTGCTTCTGGCCGGAGCTGAGAAGATCAGTGTCAATTCCCAGGCTGTGCGCAATCCGTCCATCATTGAAGAGGGAGCGTCCATATTTGGCCGCCAGTGCATTGTTCTTGGTATGGATGCAGCCAGAGACAGTGCCATGCCCAGCGGATACAGAGTGGTCATCAACGGTGGCCGTGTTCCTACAGAACTTGATGCACTGGCATGGGCTAAACAGGCTGAGAAGCTTGGAGCCGGAGAGATCGTTCTCAACTCCATTGATGCTGACGGCACCAGGGATGGCTATGAGCTGAATCTTACAAAAATGATCTCAGATAATGTGTCTGTTCCTGTGGTGGCTTCCGGTGGTGCCGGCCGTCCTGAGCATCTCAGGGATGTATTTGCCAAGGCAAATGCTGATGCGGCACTTATTGCCTCAATGGTCCACTATGGAGATTATTCAGTCAGCGGGATCAAGGATTTCCTGAGAAGCTCCGGTATCCCTGTCAGAAGTGATTTCTGATATATTTGTCAGAATCGTTTCTTCATCACCCGCCGGAACGAAGCCTGTGGGTGTCATTTTTCCTTTCCTGAGTGTCAGTGTCTGCTTCAGCTCCTGCTTCTCGTCATTTATTTCAGTTTCATATTCAAAGGCATAATATTCAGTCTTTTCATATACTCCTGCCTGGGTGCAGAACTGCAGTTCCAGTACCTGAATTTCATCTGCCTGATATACTGTGAATCTGCCCTGGCTGTCTTTGCCTGCATCATGCAGTGTGAAGCTGTCTCCGTGGAAATCCAGCCTTATCGCCTCTCCTGTGAATTCTCCATTCAATTCCGGCAGATCAGGCTTTGTCATATTTTCAGCTGTTTTTTCCCTCATTCTTCTGTACTCACCGTTCCAGCCTATAGATTCATTTTTTATACCTGCTTCAGAGGAATACAGTAATATGGTGTCATCTGAGGTGAACTGCACTGTGAATATCATTTTTATGATAGGTATCATATCATTCGTTCCTGAGATGTTCAGGGTATCTGGCTGTCTGGATTTTGTTACAGAAGACCATTTATATGTCTCTTCCAGAGCCTCATTTCTGTTATAAAGAGTCAGCTCATTGTCTGTCGTGCCAAAGTATATGATCCTTATATTGTTTTCTTCATCTCTGATCCATGATCCGGAAAGTCTGTCCTGCAGTGATTCCAGACTGTCTGCGGCAGCCTGTGACAACAGGATGGATATGAATATCAGCAGAAATATCAGCTTCCTGATATGGCTCATTTTTTTGCCTCTCTGTATCTGAGAAGCTTTTCTGTGAATTTCCTGATCCGTACCTCTGTCTCAGTATCTGGGAAAAAGACAAAAGAGAAGTTCCTTCCTTTTTGCTCAGGCGTTCTGTAATTATTCAGATTCCTGGTTTCTGTGCTGATGATTTTACCGGCAGATATGCTCATTGATGTCTGGCTCATGTAAGCTGCTTCCAGTATGACCGATCTTCCGCTGAGACTGGCATTTATAAGTCCTTTGTATTCTGTTATCTCATATCTGAGACTGTCAGGATCTTCATAGAATGCAGATGCCAGTGTTCCGTTCTCCGGTATGCAGCCCAGTGCCAGAGCCTCAAATATGTCCAGTGCTTTTATCGGATTTGTTTCCATACTGCTTTCCTGTACCGTTTATCTGACCGGATATTTATAGAGTCTGCCTGTATAAGTCTCCAGTGTCAGCTCTCTGTCATCCTTTGATACGATATAATTGTAGTTAAGGGGAACTTTTCCGCCGCCGCCGGGAGCATCCACTGCATATTTTGGCACCGCATAACCAGAGATATTTCCTATCAGATCATGCATTATATCTATGCCTGTCTGGACAGGTACCCTGAAATGGCTGATTCCTACGCTGAGATCACACTGGAAAATATAATATGGCCGCACTCTGGCTTTCACCAGCTTCAGCAGAAGTTCTTTCATGACCGGGGTAGAATCGTTTATTCCCTTCAGAAGCACAGTCTGGTTTCCCAGCGGGATTCCTGCATCTGCCAGAGCTTCACAGGCTCTCACTGCTTCCGGTGTCAGTTCCTTTGGATGGTTGAAATGGGTGTTGACCCACAGCGGATGATATTTCCTCAGCATATCTGTCAGTTCTTTGTCTATCCTCATGGGCATGACCACCGGAACTCTGGTTCCTATCCTGATTATCTCCACATGCTCTATGGCTCTGACTGATGATATTATGTGTTCAAGTCTGTCTGTGGGAAGAACGAATGGGTCTCCGCCGGATATGAGCACATCCCTGATCTCTGTATGCCTCCTGATATAATCCAATGCCACATCAAGGGCTGGCTGCGGGATTATGAACTCCTCATTTTCTCCTACCACACGGCGTCTGGTGCAGTGCCGGCAGTACATTGAGCATTTCAGTGTCACCAGCAGCAATGCCCGGTCAGGATAACGCTGCACCACATATGGAACAGGATTATATCTGACCTCGCCCAGAGGGTCGTCCAGGTCGAATTCTCCGCGTACAGTCTCCAGAATGGATGGTACTGCCTGCCTGCGTATAGGACAGTCCGGATCTTCAGGATCCATAAGGGACGCATAATATGGTGTTATGGCCATCCTGAAATTCTTCAGACAGCATGATATATTATCTTTCTCTGATGGTGACAGATGCAGAACTCTGTCCAGTTCTTCTGCAGTGGTGATCCTGTTGGCAAACTGCCATTTCCAGCTGTTCCATTCTTTTCTGTCTGTCATATCTGATATCCCGACATCTCAAACAGCGCTTCCTGCGTGTTGGAGAACTTGAAGTTTATTCCATCCAGCTTTGAGAATACGAAGCTCACTTTTTTTATATTGCAGTTGCTGAAGTCTGTCTGCTTGAGATTTCCGTTGAGAAATGCAGAGAAATAGAAGTCATTTCCTGAGAAATCACAGCTGCTGATCTTGCTGCCGTTGAAATTTGAGTGGAATATGTCTGATTCATTTATAGTGCAGTGATGGAAGTCCGATGCTGCCAGTGAGACGAATTTCATGGTGCTTTTCCTGAATGTGCAGTTCTCAAAATCAGAGAAATCAAAGAAGCTCTGGTTTATCTGGACATCTGAAAAATCACAGTTCCTGAAGCTGCAGTTCTTGAAGAAACATGAATTTATATGCTTGCCGCTGAAAGAGAAGTCCTGAAATTTCATGAACTGGAAATTCAGATTCTGTATAAGCTGTGTGTCCCTGATGAATTCCAATGCCTTTTTTTCTGTATGCGACTCTCTTGCACAATGTTTCAGGCAGAAAAGACCTCCGTTGAATATGAAATTATGACAGGATTTCTCTCCGCATTTTTTAAATGAAAACATATGTAAATTATAGTTGAAGCTGAAATAAAAAACAATTATCATAATGGTATGGATGAGAAGAAAGTTTTAGAGGATACAGGCTGTATTATCGTTTCTGATGAGCCTATGTCTGCCCATACAACTTTCCACACAGGCGGGACTGCCCGTTTCTTTGCTGTGCCTGAGAGCGGGGAGAGACTTCTGACAGTGAAGAGGTGTGCTGAGGCATATGATATTCCATACTATATTCTTGGCGGCGGGGCCAATGTGCTGTTCCCTGATGAGGGATTTAATGGTGTGGTCATATCCACTGCCGGCATCGATTCGCTGTATCTTGATGACGCTGGAAGGCTTCACGGCGGATGCGGCGCCTCTGTGAATTCTGCTGTGAAATTTGCATGTGATCATGGACTTGCAGGGCTTGAATTCTTTTATGCCATGCCGGGTTCCCTTGGCGGTGCCGTCTATATGAATGCAGGTGCCTACGGCGGTGAAATGAAGGATATAGTAGAAAAGGTTTTCTACATTGAAAACGGTGAAGAAAAGGAATGTACGGATTTTGATTTTTCTTACCGTCATTCACGCTTT
>JAKSTW010000043.1 GCA_024402405.1 Spirochaetia bacterium
AACATTCTGTCATGTGCCGTCGTTCCCGACTGCCCATTCAACATATCCCTTTACCTGCCCCCTTGTCAATCCTTTCTTTATTTTTTTTATTTTTTTAATCGATCCTCACAGTACATCCAAGCCAGAAACATGTGGAATCAAAGGTAAAAGCAGGCTTCGGCAATAGCTCAAGACCAGGAGCAACCTCAACAAACAGTTCCAGAAATCCATCCATCAGAGGATATTCCAGGCTCAATGGAATATTCACACCTGTATCAAAATCAGCATGTTTGAACTCATATCTGGCAAAAATACCTGCACCTACAGACCCAGCCAGCGGACCAACGATAGGACGCGAATTTATGATCGTATAGGACAGAGAACCGAATATGAACTGCTTCCCTGATGTAAAGTCATAACCGCCCTTCACATTCCATGAATTATATTCAAATGTAAGTGCGGTATTAGGATGGCCAAGCTCAATTCCTATTCTTTTTTCCTGTGCTGAAACCACCATTGGCAGAAGGACCAGAATGGCTGCAATAAAAAATATTTTTTTCTTCATTTTGTCACCTCATATTTCTTATCGGCAACATGAGAACTTTTTAATATATATAAATATTTCAGTCCTGAACTGAATCTGCTGACCGGGATTCCTGCGGTCCAGAATCATTCTCAGATGGTTCACCAGCCTGCACAGATGCATCATTCTGCGGCGTTTCAGTCTCTGATCGCTCAGCTGATGCACTATCCTGCGGCGATTCTGATTCAACAGGCTGTTTTTCCTCACCGGCAGAAGATCTTACGGTCTTATAATCCTGCAGAATATTAGTGCGGTCTATTATTTTCCGGATCTCATCACGGTCTGTCAGGTCAGGATCATCATAAAGCAGCGACAATTCATCCTTATCATCAAAACCAAGAGCCAAAGCTTTTTTCAGACTGTCAGCACCCTGTCTGAAATCTCCTATTGAAGTCAGAAGAATGACACTCTTACGGAAATAAATATTCTTATTCGGCGATTCTGATGCATTGACATTCTTATCATTGTAATCGATATAAACATCAGCCATCTCAAGATACCTGGCATAGTATTTCTGCTCATAATATATTTTCAGCAGAAATTCACACAATTCCACAGTATCAGGCGAAAGTTCATAGGCTTTCTCTCCATAACCGATGGCATCGTCCCATTTTTTCATATTGTAAGAGACTTTGGCCATCTCATAGTACAGCTCAAAGGAATCAGACTCATTTTCTCCGACCATAAGCCTGCTGAACTCAGCCAGTGCCTCCTCATCCCTTCCCTGCAGAGCCAGAAGCACAGCAAAATTATAACGGGCATCGTCATTATCGGGATTACGCTCCAGGATCTGCTGATAAATGTCAAACGACTGATCCGAATTTCCCAAGGCATAGCAGCAGTAAGCCTTAGCCGAAAGAACTATGCTGTTGAATTCATCCTCTTTCAGAAGCTCATCCAGAATCTCAAGAGCATCGCCATAACGTTCTGCGACCATATAACTTTTTGCAAGATTGAAATTTGATGATGCAAATTTTTTGTCCAGCTCCACAGCCCTCAGAAAAGCAGATGATGCATTCTCTGACTCACCCAGCCGGAGGTAAGCATTGCCAAGATTGTAATAGACTTCAGCCATTTCCTTACGGGAAGGTGAAAACACGCACGAAGAACATATAATTGCTACAGACAGTATAAAATATCGGAGAAACATGTAAAAATTATATCACCTGCGCAGATTGAACACAAGTCCGGGTTTCCCGGAATCTGAAATGAATGTAAGATCCATGTCATCAGCTCTGTTCAGATGCAGGTACGGCACCAGCCAGCCAGTAAGTGTACCCACTGCGGCTCCAGTCAGAACATCTGTAAAGAAATGACATCCTGATGCAATTCTGAAAGCGCCTGTAGCGGCAGCCATGGCAAAGCTTCCGCCAGTGATCCAGTATTTGGAATTTCCGTCAGGATACATATTCCAGTAAGCTGTGGAGATAAAGGCAGCAGAAGCAAATGCCATGGTAGAATGTCCTGAGAAGAAAGAGCGGGAAGCATCCTTCTCCTTAAGCAGCGAATGCCTGGTATCATCATAGTAGCAGTATGGACGGTAACGATCCACATTCACCTTCATTATCTCTTTCAGACCATTGGCAATAAGAAGCGTCTCCGCATACATAGCCCCAAGAGTGATTATATCCGACAGATCCTGTCTCCAGGCCAGACATACAGGGGCAGCCAGCATGGTGCACATAAGGATATCTCCTGTAATATCAAGTCCCTTGGAATAAGGCTGCATCATGGCTCTGTCCAGAAAAAAGACATCACTCTTATGGAATCTGTCCAGCCCATGCTTCATGGCAGACTTCTCATCCGAGAGTGAATATGAGACCAGCTGACCTGCAGCAAGTCCAACGCCCACACCACCGATGATCAGATCCTTCTTCAGATCCAGACTGAAAGGAAAATCCTGTCCATGGCACATAAACACAGGAATGAACATCAACACTAAAATAATTTTTTTCATAAAACTCCGTTTACAATTCTTCTGATAAATTTCTCTGTCTCAGGAGTCTCAACTCCTGTCTCACGGCCATATTTAACCAGTGAAGAACCAAGTGCATCTATCTCTGTCATGGACTTCTTATTCTCCAGATCCAGCTGGAAAGAAGTCTTGGCAGCCGGGTCTATATTCTCACCTATGCGCATGGCATAATCTATATCATAGTCAGTCAGTGTGACCCCCTTCTTTGCAGCCACAGCCTGGATCTCAGACATGATCTTAAGAATGGAACCATGCAGTTCCGGATCCTTATAAGCCTCATTCATAGTCTTGCCAGTGGCACCTGTAACCAGTGCAAAAGGAGATACAAAAAGGAATTTGCGCCATATAGCCTCAAAAGGCTTCTCAGTCCAATAAAGTTTGAGTCCCATATTTTTGAAAAAATCCTGAATTTCTGTTCCGTCAAAGTCAGGACGCTCCGGATCAGGCCCGGAATAAATCTTAGCCACATCGCCCATGAGCTTTACAACACCGGGAGCTTCGATCTTTGAACTGATGTATGCACAGGAAGGGAGAACAATAGCCTTAGGGGCAATCTCTTTGATTCTGTAATAGCTGTCAATGCCATTCTGAAGAGGCATGATCACAGAAAGATTGTTCAGCCGAGGCAATGCCATTCTCACAGCATTATCAAGGTCATAATCCTTCACTGCAAGAAGCAGAAAATTGACATATGGCAACTCGAGGATATTGTCTGTGATGACCTTAGGAATACACACAACAGGATCCTGCTTGTACAGTTTCAGAGTAAGACCATTCCGTTTCATGGCCTCCAGATGAGCTCCTCTGGCAATAAAAGTAAGATCTCTTTTGTCTCTCCAGTTGGATGTGATGTTGATGGCAAAAATACCTCCGAAGTACCCACCTACTCCGCCAAGGCCCATAACTACTATATTATTATATGCAGCACTTTTATCAAGATTCATGATTTTCTCCAATTTTTTGTATTTTATATTATTTTTCCATAGAAAACAACTGGTAAATAAATTCACAGCTGGTGATAAAATCTGTTATAATATAAATATCAGGATATAAATATCAGGAGCAATATATGAAAATCATGGACTTAGGTCAGGAAATAAAAAGCAGGATCATAGCAATATCTGAAGATTGTATCTTTCTGGATCTGAATGCAAAAAGCGAGGGAATCATACCAATAGAGGAAATGCAGGATACAGATGGAAATCTGAAAGTAAAAACAGGTGACACCATCACTGCATATTTCATAGGGACAAAGAATGGGGATATGCTGTTCACCACAAAGCTGAGCGGTGACAGAGCTGACTCAGAGCTGCTGGAAAGCGCATGGAAAAACAGGATCCCGGTGGAAGGACGGGTAGAACAGGAAATAAAGGGTGGTTTTCAGGTTAAAGTTGGTTCCGGACGCGGTTTCTGCCCTTACTCGCAGATGGGATTCCGGGAGAAGAAGGAACCTGGTGAATATATCGGGAAAACCATGACTTTCAGGATCCAGGAATATAAGGAGGATGGAAAGAATCTTCTGCTGTCAAACAGAGTGCTGCTGGAAGAATCCAATCAGGAACATATCAATGAACTGAAAGAGAAACTGCTCCCTGGTACAAAAGTCAGGGCAAAAGTGCTGACTGTCCACAGCTACGGCGCGTTTGTAGATATAGGAAATTTCAAGGCATTGCTGCCAGTATCTGAGATATCCAGAGATAAAGTGCAGAATATAGACAATGTTCTGGCACCCGGCGATCAGTTTGATGTAGTGATACTGAAAACAGACTGGGAGCATGAGAGAGTGTCAGTGAGCCGCAAGATGCTTCTGGCAGATCCATGGGAAAATGTTGACAAAAAATATAAAGTCGGAAAAAAATTCAACGGAACTGTGACTCACACTGCAGGGTTCGGTGTGTTCATCCAGCTGGAACCAGGTCTGGAGGGATTGATTCACATATCCGTACTGGAAAATGCCGACAGAAATACAAACCTGAGCAAGATATATCACGAAGGTGACAGAATGACAGTCGAGATAATGGAAATAGATGTCAGCAAGAGAAGATTGTCACTGAAACCAGCCACCACAGAAGAACAGGATAATGCAGCAGCCAGATATATGCATGACCAGAGTGATGGCAATACATATAATCCATTTGCAGCATTGCTGATGAAAAAAAAGTAACATAAACAATATCAGAATATCAGCTCCACCAGCATCTATTGCGATGGAGCTTTTTTTTTGATTTTCTCCCCTCCTACGTCAAAAAACACATAAATTCCAATCAGTAAAATTATCATTTCCTTACATTATAAGCACTTATCACAACTGGACATAATGCCGGTTCTGTCGACTTAATTCCGTACGATTTTGACACGAAAAATGGCACAAAAATCACCGCAGAAAACGTGGTATTCGACCCTGATGAGCTTGAAAAAGGCAACTGTGTCCTGACACTGTATGCACAGTGGTTCGGCACAGGCATAGAGGACAAGGTCGACGGCATGGTCAAGAGCGATGTGGTCATCAAAAACACAGGAACCGTAAGGGAATACATCAGGGCTACGATCACAGCCAACTGGTATGACGCTGAGGGCAATATAGTAGCGCCATGGAGCGTGGACAGCACAGGCAAGTGCAGCCAGGGCGAGTTCACCGGACTGACAGGCACAGGATGGAAGCTTGGAGCTGACGGATATTACTACTACACATATCCTGTGGATGGTGCTGAGGAGCTGAAGAAAGTCAGCGGAAACGCACTGTTCACACAGTATAAGTACGAGGACACAGAGATTCCTGTTGTGGGAGCGCACCTTGAGATGCAGATCATGGTACAGAGCGTGATCTGGGACAAGGACAAGGCTGAGGTCACAGAAGCATGGGGCAGCACAGCCGCAGGATATCTGAACGCAACCAAGAACTGAGGAATAGCTGAAATAGAAAAATATGATTAAGAATATATCAAGATTCAAGACATTGTTGTTTCTGCTGGTCATGGCCGCCCTGTGCGGCGGCTATACCGCTGCGGCCGGGATGGATCCGGTACCTGGTCATATTTATATCAAGGCGAATGTGTACGACTATGATGAGTATGTGACGAACGGCAGAAAGGTTCCTGTACCGAATGTGAACATTCAGGTGAGCAGGGTATGTGTCATAACAGGCAATACATATGATGCAGGAACGATTGATGGATTCATAACCCTTTCTCCGTCCGATGCGGAAGGAACTGCCTCTGTTGATGTGACCTACATTGACGCTGTAAAAGAGATGAGCAGAAATGTCCTTTACCTGGGGGGAATAAGGGATAAGAAACATGTGATGTTTGACGGATGGGCGGCGTGGCCGTACCAGCTGTATTTTAAATTCAAGTCAGCATCCAGCGGGTATTCCATTGATTATACCAGCAATTACTCTGTGCAGTGGATAAGTGGAAACCCCGGTTTGTTGGATCCGTACACAATTTCAGAACGTAACAGGGACGGTAAGAATTTTGACCCTGCAGGCGATTATTTCTCCTTCCATAATGAGACCGGAGCACTGGGTGCAGCCGGTGAATTTGACATCTATGTCAAGGCTGACAAAGTGACTGTATCCTATGAGGACAGGTATATCAAGGACTGGAATCCTGCCGATTATCCTTCCCAGACTGTGAAGGCTGGATCCGTGATCTCCGCTCCATCCAAGAAGCCTGTGAACAGCAGGGATGCCGACATTGAGTTCCTGGGATGGTCAGACAAGAGCACAGGTGCTCTCTTCGACTTCACAGAGCCTGTCACAGCCAGTGCCGTGCTTGTTCCTAAGTGGGGTCCCAGCACGAACATACAGGGCTACATACATCTGGACTCCTTCCTCTGGGACCACGACGCATACAATGGAACCTATCAGACAGGGCAGACGAGCATCAGTGTAAATGAGCTTAAATATATCATAGAGTATTATGACCAGGCAAAGTCCTCCACAGAGCCATGGCATACCCTGACGACTGTGACTGTCGGTGCAGACGGCAAGGCTGACTTTGCCCTGACACCTGAAATGATGCAGGAGCTCAGAGATTTCTATGATTCCATCAAGAACCAGCCCCAGACTGGAAGCGGTCCGCATCGCGTTGCAATCGATATCGGTCCTGACCCGGATTCCAGGGGCTGGCATGAGGCTAATCACAGACCGCTACAGTATGCCTGGGACTGGGTGAAGTATGACCCTGCGACAACCCACGGCGCAGGTCTTGTGGGTGTCCGCATGATGTCAGTCAACAACGATTCCGATCCATTTTATGATAACATCCGTGACAACAACAGCTGGAAACGGGGCAAGAACGGAGAAAGCACAACTCCTGTTGTCGGAAATGTCCAGTATGCGGCCAACCAGAACCATGTCCCATGGCTGACGGATGGAATGCTGGAAGACGGCTTTGAGATCTACTGGATGTGCTATGTGGCACCATCCATGACAGTAAGTTTTGATCTGAACGGAGGTACAGGGACAGGAGATTATACAGAGCAGAAGATAAAGCCGATCAACTCTCTGCCTGAAGAAAAGAAGGACTTCCTTGTCAAGAACCCTGGAGGAACAGTCACCAAGAAAGACACGATATTCACAGGCTGGTATAAAGTGAAGGCCGACGGCACGACGGAAACAACTCCATGGGATTTTGCGAACCGCATAGTGACTGAATCCATGGTGCTGAGGGCCGGCTTTGCCAATAAGCTTTACAAGGTTCAGTTCGTGACACCGGAGAGCGGCACCCAGGAGAAACAGCATAAGGCAGGCGATACGCCTGCCTGGTACGGACAGAATCCGACCAAGACCTCAACCGCACAGTATGATTATGTGTTCAAAGGCTGGAAGGAGACCGCAGGCACCCATCTGGCTTCCGAGTATACATTCCATGAGGCTTATGACTTTGAGCATCAGACCAGGGTTATCTATGGCAACGGGTCAAGTACTCCTGTCACCGTGGACAGCACATTCGCAGATCTGACAGTCTATACAGCACAGTTTGATGAGATCGGACAGAAATATACTGTCACATGGCTGAATTATGACACCACCCAGCTTAAGCAGGACATTAATGTTCCATATGGAACTCTGCCGACTTATGATGGAGCTGCTCCTGTCAGACCGGCAGATGAGCAGTATACATACTCGTTCTCAGGATGGAATCCTTCAGTGGTGGCCGTGACCGGAGATGCGACATATACAGCCGTCTTCACCCCGCAGGCAATCAGCTATGTCATCACATATGATGCCAATGGCGGTGTGCTGAGCGGAGAGACAACACAGAGCTACAACGCAGAGACAGATGTGACACTGCAGACAGCTCCTGCCAGGGATGGAAAGATATTCGCAGGCTGGAAGCTGGAGACTGCTACCGGCAACTGGGACGCTGAGACATACAGTGCCTCCCAGAAGATAGGCACGGGAAAGTACGGCGATATCACTCTGGTCGCACAGTGGGAAGATGGAGTGAGGGATCTGATCATTAAGAAAAAGATCTCAGGAGGAAATGCCAATCCGAATGACCGGTTCATCTTCACAGTCACAGGTCCTGACGGTTACAGCACAAGAGTTACTGTTGCACCTGACAGCAGCGTAACTATAAAAGGCATCAAGGTCGGTGATTATACTGTAAAAGAGGAGACAGACTGGAGCTTTACATATACTTCCAATCCGTCCAGCGGTGTGCTGACCCAGAATATAGGCAGCAATAACATATTCGAATTCACAAATACTCCAAAGAAGGACACCCCGGTCCATGCTGAGGCTGGCGTGAACAATGTGCTGGAGAAAAAGAAGGGCAACTGAGGAAGGAAATAAACATGCGGTCATTTCTGACCGCCGTTGGAATTTTATTGAATGCACAAATTTAGGAAAAAAGAAATGAATATGAAATGTAAATTGTTTTTGTTATTACTGATATTTGCTGTAGCAGGGGCAGTGAATGCTTCTGCCGCAGATACTTACACCGCGGGCACCATTGTCGTGGCTCCCCCCGACGGCGAGGACAAGGACCCCGTGCCCTGGCCGGAGCCGGGCACC
>JAKSTW010000044.1 GCA_024402405.1 Spirochaetia bacterium
TAAATTCACGGTTCATTTTATCCATAAGTGACTCCTCTTTTTATATTAAATCGCATTATAACCTATAGAAATATCTGTGTCAAATTAAAGTAGGCCAATTGATATGCCGATAAATGTAACAGGGTAGTCTTATGTTGAGAAAATTTGTATTTATTCTGCTTTTTGTTTTTTCTGTCAATCTGGTTTTCGGAGAGACTTATACAATGAAAAGTGGTGACACTCTGTCATCTGTGGCAAAGAAATATGGTGTTACCGTCAATGATATTCTTAAAGTCAATAACATAAAGAATCCTAATAATGTCTATAAGGGAACCAAGATCACGATCCCTGAAAAGAATAAAGTCTCATCTGCTCCTGCCCAGAAAGTGACCTATGAAACATATACTGTAAAGAAAGGTGACAGTCTTTCTCTTATTGCAGACAAGACCAGATGTCCGCTGAAAGATGTGATGAGTGCCAACAATATCACCAATGTGAATAAGATCTATGTGGGACAGAAACTGAGGATCCCACGGGTGACCACAGCTTCTGTGCCGACTTCAGCTTCCAAGACAGCTGAGAAAATTACCTATGAAACATATACTGTGAAGAAAGGTGACAATCTTTCTCTTATTGCAGACAAGAACAAATGTACATTACAAGATGTGATGAGTGCCAACAACATCACCAATGTGAATAAGATCTATGTAGGACAGAAACTGAGGATCCCACGGGTGACCACAGCTTCTGCGCCGACTTCAGCTTCCAAGACAGGTACTGCATCAGACAAATCAGCAGGTGGTGCAGGAACTACCAGTGTGGCTGTAAATACAAAGAACAATCCGTATTTCTGGCCAGTGGAGGGAACTCAGAGACCTCTTGACGGAAAACTCAAGGGAACTCTTATATCATCATCCAAGGGCTCTGTAGTTCATTCTGTATCTACCGGTAAAGTGATATATGAAGGACGGTACAGAGGCATGGGCAGAGTTCTTATGATAGAATCTGCCACAGGATATGTTTATGTCTATGGCGGCAACGAGAATACATTGGTGAAAGTGGGGGATAAAGTGACTCCTGGTACAGAGCTGGGTGTTCCTGTTGTGAATGTTGAGACAGGTAAATCTGATGTCTATTTCTCAGTTTATAAAGATGGAATAGCTGTTGATGAGAGAAAGGCTCCAAGAGTCTGACAAAATAAAAAAAGAGATACAGCTTTCTCCAAGATAGTAAGGGGCACTGCTCTGTTTGGGAAAGCTGTATCAAAAGCTGACCTTACGGCCTGCTTTATTAATTCTTAATTCTAAAACATCGGTAAAACAGCACTTAAAGGAAAAATACAAACATAAATCTCAAAAGTCAATTTTTTCTGAATAATTTCCTGAAAAATTTCTTGATCTTTTCCCACATACGCTGGAAAATATTCTTCCTGCTGATCTTTTCCAGTTTTGTCACTGCTTCTTCCAGATCTTTGCTGTCAAACTGAAGACGCTGAGTATTTTCCTCGATCTCAATTGCCAGCATATCTGCTTTGCTTGATGTTTCCAGTACAGTGGCATTTATTTTATCCCAACCCAGCTGTCTGGCTGCAGAAAGTCTGCGGTATCCGGCTATGAGCTGCATCTTGGAGTTGACGATTATAGGATTCAGCTGTCCATGTCTCTCCATGCTCTCCATGAGTGATTTCAGATCACCCGGATCTTTTCTTGCCCGCTCCTTTACTATTATGCTGTCAATTTTTACCTGCAAATTTTTCTCCTGTGGAAGATATTATAGCCTGATTTTCTTAAATTGCCAAATTAAAAATTGAAAATTTTCTCTTCCAGCCTTTTCAGCAGTTCTTCGTCCCGTTCTTTTGCAAATTTGTGGTATGTGCAGAATTCATCTGGCTCGGTTCCTGTGATGAATATCTCTTTTCTTATGCCGTCAGTACATCCAGCAGTAGGAATTTTGCCTGATTTGCGGCACACATCAACTTCTGTAAGTCCTGTTGCCGGTCTGTCGAAATCTTTTGGCGGAAAGTCAGGATTGTTGAGGTGGATATCTTTCATTACATTTGCCCAGATAGGACCGGCTGCAGTGGCTCCTGTCTGATTCAGACCCAGGGAGTTGCCTGGCATATCAAAGCCGAACCATACTGCTGTTGTAAGGTATGGGGAGAAACCTACAGTCCATGCGTCTGACCAGTTCTGTGTGGTTCCTGTCTTGCCGGCAAATGGCATAGGGAAGTCACCCACAGCTCTTCTCCTGTTGGCCAGAGTTCCGGTCTGAACTGTGCTTTTCAGCAGATCGACCATAACATATGCGGCCTGAGGTGAAAGGATCTGGATCCTGTCTCCGGCCTCCATCTGCTGTGCCCGCAGCTCTCGTTCTTCCTCAAACAGTATTTTTCCGTTTCTGTCCTCAATATATGTGATTCCCAGCGGAGTCACTTCCTTGCCCTGATTGGCAAATGTGGCGAAAGCCTTTGCCATCTGGATAGGTGCCACACTTATTATTCCAAGACCCAATGGATATTTCCTTGGAAATGTATTCTCTATCTCAACCGGATCTGTTATTCCCAGCAGTCTGGATGCCCTGTTTATTGCAGCATCGAAGCCTATCATATCCAGAACCTGTATAGACGGTACGTTCATTGACTGAGACAGAGCTTCCCTTATTGTGACTGTACCCTGCCATTCACCTAGGAAGTTCAGAGGCGTATACGGAGTCCCGTCATCATTCCAGAAGACCATCGGTTTGTCATAAAGCATCGTTGCCGGTGTTATCTTGCCTGAGGATATGGCGGCGGAATAATACAATGGTTTGAATGATGATCCAGGCATTACCTTGGCCTGTACAGCACGGTTCAGTTTCTTCACCTCGAAGTCACTGCCTCCAACCATGGCTTTGATATATCCTGTCTCATTCTCAAGTATTATGAGGGCGCCCTCTATGGTGTTTCTGTTCTGTTTTGCAGAACCCTTGGCAAATGCCATATCAGCCAGAAAATCCAATTCCTCAGAGTTCAGCAGCAGTGATGTGACCTTCAGTATCGGAGTCATATCCTCCTGGAAGATCTTGTTGGCATATTTTTTCTGCTGCACACCCGATGTCTTGACAGGTGCCAGATTATACATAAGAGCCAGGGCCTCTACCATCGGCACGAATTCTCTGTCCACATAGCTGATCCTGCTGCCGCTGCTTTCCTGATATTTCCTGTTGAAGGAATATATTCCTTCCTCCATGTATTTATCAGCAATCCGCTGATAGTTCAGATCCAGGGTGGTGTGTATCACCAGACCGTCTCTATGATAGTCCATACGGCCATAGAGCAGGTTTTCAAGTTCCTGTCTGATATATTCACTGAAATATGGTGCCTTGTTGTTCTTTATGAGATAGGCTGTCTCACTGGTGGAACGCAGAGGATCATAAATGTTGTTCCAGTACTGCTCAAAAGAAAGGTCAGCAGCCTCTTTTGTTGTGAATCCTGCATCTACCACCTGATTCAGCACTTCCTGCTGTATGATCTTGGCCCTGTTCGGATTTTTTATAGGGGAGTATCTGGCAGGATTGGCCAGCTGTATGACAAGAATGGCACTTTCAGCCAGTCCCAGATCTCTTGCTGAATGCTTGAAATAGAACTGAGATGCGGCCTCGACACCATATGTGTTGTGTCCGAAATATGATTCATTGAGATACATTTCAAGGATCTGATTCTTTGTCAGATTTTTTTCCAGCTCAAAAGCCCACCAGAGTTCCACCAGCTTTCTCTTGAGTGTCTTCTGCGTTCTGTCAGAGAAATTGGCTCCGGCCACCTGCTGTGTGATCGTGCTTCCTCCTGAGACATATTTGCCAAGAAGAATGTTCCATGCTGCCCTGAATGTTCCCTTCAGGCTGAATCCGCAGTGTGTGAAGAAATTCTTGTCCTCCCTTGTTATAAGGGCATAGATAAGGTTTTTAGGCATTTCTTCCACTGGGATTATATCTCTTTTTTCTTCGGCAAAGAATTCTGTTATCACCTCACCGTTTATATCCAGAAGTGTGGATGGAAGGGAAGGGGTGAACTCTTTTATGAGTCCCTCGGTCTGCACGTTCCTGTCCATTGCACAGGCAATTCCCAGTCCTGCACCTGTAAGCACAGAGACCAGTGCGATCATGACAAAAAGAGTGATAATAATTATCCGCTGTGGTCGGGTGAGTTTCATACATCATAATTTTATGCAGTGTATAAATTTTGGTCAAGTATGATAGTAATGGTAGACAAAAAGAGGATATTTGCTGTAAAATACAGAAAATCAAGAAGGAGAAAATATAATGTCAAAAGCACACAGAGGAACAGGCTTGAGAGAACTTCCAAAAAACGGGAGAGGTGAATGCCCTCTTTGCAAGAGAACAGGCATCAAGGCTGTTTATGAATTTGAGGCAAACTCAAAGAAAGTGAACATCTGCAAAGACTGCAAGGCTGCTATTGCTCACGGCAAGATGCAGGAACAGGTTGCAGCTCTCTGAGTTTTCACAGGCTGATATAATCCAGACAGGCTCCCAGAGGGAGCCTGTATAATTTTCACTACAGAATATGACAGAACAGAAAGAACATAAAACCATAACCATTTATCTGGAGTCTGGTGTCATCCCATTCAGGAAGAATGGCGATACATTGGAGATCCTTCTGATCACAAATAAGAAAAAAAGCAAATGGGGCATACCCAAGGGAATGATAGAGCGGGAATGCACTGCATCAGATTCTGCCCAGATCGAGGCATATGAGGAAGCTGGCATAAAAGGCAGAATATTTAAGCCTGCTGTCGGCAGATACATTAAGAAAAAATGGGATGGTCAGTGCAATGTCAAGGTATATCCTCTTGAAGTCACAGAGGTGATGGATAAATATCCGGAAGATATGCTTCGGAAAAGGGCATGGTTTTCCGTATCTGATGCCGCTGCCCAGATAAAAAATAAAAAACTGAGAGATCTTATTCTGAGATTTCCTGATATGCTGGTTAAGAAATATGGATTTTGAGAAACTTGCTAATAAATCGATTCTTCCTATAAGACCCTATGTGCCTGGAAAGTCTGTGAAGCAGGCTTTAAGGGAGATGGATCTTCCTCAGGTTTATAAAATGGCTTCCAATGAGAATCCGCGTGGAGCATCGACCAGAGCCAGGGCCAGATATAAAGAGCTGGCTGACATGCTGCATATTTATCCTGAGATCCATAATCAGGAGCTTCTGTCTCTCTTCGCTGAAAAGTTGGGATGCAGTCCTGATAATATAGTTTTCAGCAATGGTGGTGACGGCATCATCTACAGCATGGGAATGGCAGTCCTTAATCCTGGGGACGAGACAATAATTCCTGAGATCACTTTCTCGGTCTATGAGACTATCACCAGAATAATGCATGGTGTGCCGGTCTTTTCTCCGATGAAGGATGATTCCATAGATCTGGATGATATTTATTCAAGGATCACCGATAAGACCAAAATCATATTTGTATGCAATCCTAACAATCCTACAGGACAGTGCCTTGATCCTGAGAGGCTGAAAGCTTTCCTCAGAAAAGTACCTGAGAATATCTTTGTTTTTCTGGATGAGGCCTATATAGATTTTACTGAGCCTGGACTGAATCCTGATTCCATTGGCCTTATAAATGGTGGAATGAGAAATCTTTTTGTCCTGCGTACTTTTTCCAAGGTTTATGGACTTGCTGGAGTGCGTATGGGATATGGCGTTGGTGACAAGGAGCTGATCTCGCTTATTTCCAGAGTCAAGCCGCCTTTTGATGTCTCAATAATAGCTGAGAATCTGGCATCTGAGGCATTGTTGGATACTGAATTCTATGAAGAGACTGTAAACGATACAGCCAGAGAGAAAGAATATTACTATTCAGAGCTGGATATGATGGGGCTCCGATATTTCAAAAGCCAGACCAATTATATCCTTATTGATACAGGAATGGATTGCCGCAAGGTTGCAGATGCTCTTATGCGGCACGGTATAATCGTCAGACCGGCTGCAAGTTATGGATTTCCTACATGTATCCGCATCACAGTTGGACTGCACAAAGAGAATATGCTCTTCTTTGATGCTCTTAAAAAGGTGCTTGGATGAAGAAATTTTTTGCTGCCTGCCTGATGCTGATGTTCCTGGCTGTCATGGTCGGAACCGTATGGGCTGCAGAGGATGATGGCACAGAGGAAAAAGAGAAGAGATTCCTGTTTATGGGAAATCTGAAAGCCTGGGGTATAAATGGTGCTGTGGGATATCGGCTTCCTGAGATACTGGAAGAGCGGGATTCCATCCTGTGGCTGATGCTTGGTACAAGAATAGAGCACCGCGGTTATTACAGGACTGTTGATGATGAGTTCTATCATGGTTCTGCTCATGATTATGATGATTTCACATATTGGGCCGGACATCTGAACTGGGCTGTGGGATTTTCACAGGCGCTGATAAATGATGACAGAAAGGATACCGATCTTCTTTATATATCCCTGTATTTCTGGGTCTTTATAATTTTTGGCAATACCATTTAAGTTCTTTTTTATTTCTTTTGCAACAGCTGTAGATAATACTCTTGCATCAGTTCTTGGATATGTAACTAGCTTCTTTTCATAA
>JAKSTW010000045.1 GCA_024402405.1 Spirochaetia bacterium
CTTTCCGGGCACTATCATTCCTGAATATTCCATGAAGGAAAGTTCGGCGGCGCATGCCAGTGCGAATACTGTCTGAGCATCCGGTATGATCGCTTTTCCTGTATGAGAGTCTATGAATACCAGATTTCCTCTGTCTCCGTCATTGTCAGGCATATATCCCATGGTGAAGCTGCTGTCCTCTCTGAATTTTTTCTCCAGAAACGATGCTGCCCAGTCCAGATTTTTTCCCTCAGGCAGGATTCCGTGGGCTATGGCTCCAGGTTTATTGTTGATGAATGCGTGTTCTATTCCCAAAGTGGTGAAAAACTGATGGTCAATGGAGAGTGTTCTGGCACTGCCGTTCATATCTGCAATGACAGCAGGCTTCCTTATCCTCCTGAACTTTTCCAGAAGTGTACTGTCCGGGAATGCCGTGGTCAGGTTGAAATTCATATAGATGTCCAATGCCTCTTGCTTTGTTGCCTCTGATGCTGGAATCTCCAGTGCGGTACTTGAGAGTTTATCAAGGGCTGGATAATTCTCTCTGTTCTCCATGAATTCTCTGAACATGGATATGATCTCTGCTGAGTCCTGACCGCCGATGACCGCACCGTTTCCCAGTCCGAATTTGACGCCATTGTGTCCTGCCGGGTTGTGGCTGGCTGAAATGTATATGAAGCCGTCCAGATCCGCAGTCTGTTTCACATAGGCCATGATCTCCGGTGCGGCGCAGACTGAGAGATACTGCACTCTGAGCCCTGCCTCCAGAGCCGCTCTGATGATGATCTCAGTGATAGCTTTGCCTGTAGGTCTGGCATCCCGGCCTGCGGCTATAGTGCGGCATCCTCTGGATATTGCCCAGGAAGCGAAGACTGTCCCTATGGCAGCGGAGAGAAGCTGGTCTGCACCGGTCAGCTCTGTCCCCATGCTGTTGTCATCGCCATCAGCTGCGAATACTTTTCTCCAGCCTGAAGCTGACAGAATCATTGATCTGTATGAATTATAGACATCATCATAAAGTTGTTTCATAAATTGATCCCCTGTATCAGAAAAAGAATCCAGCACAGGCTTATCATCGCCAGCAGAAAAATTTTTCCGTATTTTGTTGTCCTGACAGCCGCAGGATGTTCCTCTGTCCCCATTTCCATCGTACTGTAGACTTTTGTCAATGCGTCATCTATAGATGTTATAAGCTGGCTTGGTGCCAGATCGATCTTCATGGCTGTGATCCTGTCGAAACAGGCGAATGTTCTGCCCACAAGTATTCCAGCCTTTCCGGGAAAGTGAAGATTCCTTCCCATGGCGAATTTTGATATCTGCACCATGCCTGTCAGGATCAGACCTTTTCGCAGTCCGATCGTCAGTGCTGTCAGCGTGATCGGGAAATGGCCTATTCTGAACAGTACTTTTCCCACTGGTGTCAGCAGATTGAAAAATACCAGGCTGACGATGATGATAATTGATGGCAGCAGCTTTATTTTCCCTTTTTTCAGGTAATTAAGGGTGATAAAAAGAAGCATCTCAATGAATATGAAAAGAAGTGATCTCAGAAAAAGGAAAGGGAGCAGACATGCCATTGTCCCCAGAAACAGGGTGTTTGGGTTTATGGACTGGGTGAAGAATGATTTCCTGCTCATGCCTGTTTCTCTTCCTCTGTCCCTGTTCCGATCAGTGACCTGAACCATTTTGATCTTTCCATGAATCTGTCTGTGAAAAGTCCCAGCAGAAAGCCTGTTATGCCGCCTGAGATGAACAGAATAGGTGCTATGTACTTTGTGGCTGAACCGAACAGGACGAAATATGCTACAGCCAGCTGTGCTATGTTGTTGGCGGCTGCTCCTGCCAGACTGAGTCCAATGGCTGATATCTTTCTGCCGAAAAGCCTGTGGGCTCCCATCATAGCCAGCCCCGATGCGAAGGAACCGGATGCTGAGAACAGGAAAATGTATGAGAAGAGAGTTCCTGTTATAAGTCCCTGACCTATGATTTTGAGAAAGATCAGAAGCAAAGTCTCTCTTGGTTTCAGCAGAAAAAGTGAGATTATTATAGGAAGGTTGGCCAGTCCCAGACGCAGGAAAGGGAGCGGCTTGGGTATGGCATATTCTACTGCGGCTAAGAACAGACACAGTGCTGCCAGAAACGGAATCAGCTTCCTGCTTTCTGTGCTGCTCATCTGGAATTCTCCACTGTGATGATTATTCTGTTGGGAAGGCAGGCCATAAAATCTCCATCCTTGCGTCCTTCTCCCATGTGTATGCATATTTTGTCCCGGCAGGGTGATTCTTGGAAGAAAACGGCATTGTCCCTGATGATGACTGTGGCAGGTCCCAGCTCTCCATGAAAAGTCAGTGTCTGCGGCATATTCAGCGGATAGATGTATTCTGTGTCCCTTACTTTGATAATTGCCCTTGGAGTGCCGTTGCCATGCCGGGCAATGAACAGGAGCGAACCTGCTATGAGTGCCAGAGACAGGATTATGAATATGAGATCTGCGGCTTTCACACGGAACTTCATAACTGCATATTATATTTAATGGAAAGATAAAACAAGCAGTGAAAGCTCTGTCATTTCTTATGATTTATTCCTATGAGAATAATTGAACAGAGGATCATGAAAATGCCGGTAAGTTTCATAAAGTTGGCAGATTCACCGAAGACAAGAATTCCCACCATTGTTCCCACCAGAGGTTCCACTGTGACGAAGATCGCAGCCTTTCCGGCTTCCAGTCCTACTATTCCGTCTGTATACAGCAGATATGGGATCACGGTACATAAAAATGCCAGTCCCATGCAGTTAGGCACCATGCCGATGGAGAATCCATTTATGAATTCACTTACATTGCAGAATGGAACTATGGTGATGGCAGAGAACAGGAATGTATAAAAAGTGATGGTCATGGGGTGATATTTTCTGACTGCGGTCCTGCTGAATATTGAGTACAGGGCATATCCCAGACCAGCGCTTAATCCTATGATGAGGTTTCTGAGACCGATGGCATGAGTGCTGGATCCAAGGCCTGAGACCATGATGCATCCTCCGAAAGTCAGAACCAGTGCGATGCTTTTTACTGCGGTTATCTTTTCCCTGAAAAAAATGGCAGATAAAATAATGACAAAGAACGGAGCTGTGTACAGGAGGATCACAGCTACGGAAACTCCCACTTCCAGGATCATTCTGTAGTAGCACAATGAGTGGAAAGTCATGCTGATGACGCCTGTTCCTATGAACATCCATAGATCCCTGAAATGTATCTTCAGACATTTTCTTTCCATGGACATGATCAGTATGAACATGATGATGGTGCTGAAAGAGACTTTTATGAAAAGGATCTGGATAGGGGAGATGTTCTGACAGTTCAGCCCTTTCACGAACAGACTGAAAAGTCCCCATAGTACTCCTGCTGAAATTACTTCGGCCAGATACTGAATTTTACTGGCACTGCTGATATGGTTTCTGAACATAATTATGCACGACCTGGATGTATGATATTTTTCGATTGAATTCTGCAATAAAACAAAAAAATAAACTATTACATAAAAACCTAAATATTATGAATAACCAGGAAAGAATGAAAAAAAGTTATTGTTATCGGTTTATAAGAAATTTAAGGATAAGAAATTATGATATCATGAAAGTTCTTTTCGTATTTTTTTTAATGTATTATCAACGATCTTTTCCACTGAATCATGTATTTCATTCCGGCAGACGTTCACATTTTTTATGACAGTCTGTATCTGAGAGTCAGACAGTTGTGTGGAATATCCTGTAGGAATGAAAAACATGAAGATGTCAGTATTCAGAGCAGCAGAAATGCTTTCCAGTGTTTTATCGCTGACCCAGGTTTTACCGCATTCTATGTTGGCAATATAGGTATTGGATATATTTGACAGCTCAGCCAGTTTTTCCTGTGTCAGATTGTTAAGCTTTCGGTATTTTTTTATGTTGCCGGCAACAACATTACGTATAAAGCCATTTTCTAACATATTCCCAATATATGATAAAAGATCAAGTTAAAAAATAAACTTGCATCATAATTATAACTATGATAATATCATACAAAAATTCTTAATGAGAGTTAAGAATTTGCAAATTAAATCAAGAAAAAGGAGAAGAAAAATGAAAAAGTATTTATTGCTGGCAGTGATGGCACTGGCAGCAGTCGGGATGCTTCTGACAGGATGCACCAACGGATCATCCGGCTGGGATCCTGAGGATGACTACGGCAAGACAGTCACAGTGACGTTCGATGCCAACGGAATGGGAACAGCCCCTGCACCGATGAAGACAAGGGTGGGCAACTTCATATGGCTGCCTAAGATGGAAGATATAAACGACTTTGTGCATGTGTCATGGTACAAGGACAGGGCAAGACAGCTTTCCGCAGGAAACGTGGATACAAGATTCTATCCTGCTGATGATGTCACACTGTATGCCTACTGGACAGATGTGAAGTATGCTGTGAAGTGGGACATGAACTATGCCCTGAACTCCGGAGAAAAACCTATTGCTGATTCCATAGTTGCAGCTGGAACCAATGTAGTAGTACAGGGAGCACTTGCCACAAGAGATGACGGAACAGAGTTCGCCGGATGGTTCACAGAGAAGGAAGTGACACCTGAGATCCAGCCGGTGACATCAGACATCATTGTAGACAGCGACAAGGTATTCTACGCACAGTGGAAGAGTCCTGTTACAGTTAAGTGGATGGTGAATGGCAGTGAGTACACAAAGGGATTGCAGGAACAGAGGGTATTCACAAACCTGAAGGTTCCTACCATAGTGCCTGAACCTGTTGACGGCAAGGCATTCGGAGGCTGGTACACAGCAGTCGAGAGTGGAGATGTCGTAGATGAGAACACCATGGTATACAGTGCAGTCACCTACTATGCACAGTTCGGTTACAAGGTCACACTGTATGACAGTGAAGAGGCAGGAATAGCAGGAATCACCAAGGGCGGAACGTTCATATCCGGAGTGACAGCAACAAAACCTGGATATGTGATCGTAGGATATTATACCGGACCTACATTCGATGTCATGCTGGCAGGACCTGACATGACACTGCTTCCAAATGTCAGCGGCTATACAGACGCATCAGGAAGATATATTGCAAATACAGACACCACTCTGTACATCAAGTGGGCAAAGAAGATGGCGGGAACCATCTACTATGCTGACCAGACCAACGGATATGGCAAAGATAACTACACATTCTACGATGCCGCAGGAAAGAAGCTGTATGTGGAAGAGGCACAGTACGGAGTGACATTCTGGACAGACAGCGGAAAGAGTGCAAAGGCAGAAGTGGCATATTATGATGTGACAGGCAAGACAGCCGGAGACAAAGACAGATACTATGCCGCAGGAACAAAGCTTGCCACAACATATCCATGGACATTCGGACAGACAGACGCCGCAGTAAGCACAAACAACTACTTCACAGAGAACCTGCAGACAGTACTTGGCGGAGCCCCTCTGCACACATCAACTGCAGCAAACTATCAGGGAACCAATTATCTGGGAAGAGGAAAGGCTGATACAGAGACAATGCTGTACCGTGACCCTAATGATGAGAATGCTGATGATGAGTACGGACCATATGCCGGAGGAAAATACCTGGGCAACACATTTGCCACAATGGACAAATATCCGACAGTATTTACAGCACTGGCTGACTACAGGACAACAACCGGTGTTGATGACTGGTTCATCCCATCAGCAAGCGAGCTGTGGCTGCTGACACAGAATGCAAGTGTACGTGTTGCCACTGGCTGGATGAGCGGTCGTGCGTGGTCGTCGTCCGTTTATGGTGTTGGTACAAGTGATTCATGGAGCGTATCTACGGACGGGACGGTCAATTGCAGTGGTCGTAACGGTGCGACCGCTGTAGTGCTAGTTCGGGCTTTCTGACGCACCGCAGAATCTGAGTTTTATTTGATGCAGGCATCCGGTGCGGGTGCCTGTGCTCTGTCCCCTTTCCGGGGGACAGAGCTTTTATTCAGAGCAGCAGAAACTATGAATCATTACACAGCAGAGTTCAAGCAGAGGGCTGTGCAGCTTTCTGAGGAGATAGGGAGCCGTG
>JAKSTW010000046.1 GCA_024402405.1 Spirochaetia bacterium
ATCGCATCTGCAATCTCTCTCACCGTTGGCGACCAGCCTTTCTTGTCCTGACAGTCCTGGATGTACCAGAACACCTCTGCCTGTTTATCTGATAATCGTACTCTTGACATAATTTTGCCTCCTGCTTCTATATAAAATACATTCGCAGAACCTAGCCAAAATATCCGACTGGGTGTACGGTGTGGGTTCCCATCGCATCCAGCCCCGCAAGTGCCGGGTCCTTCAACATGAATGCTTTCTGTATGCTGAAATAACCAAAACGTCTTCTGATTTCATCCACACAGGCATCCAGCTTTTTCTGCCTTTCACGGTTCTGCTCGTTCATAAAAAGATCCAGCTGAACCGGATAGTCATCCGTTACAAGATCCGCTCCCCGGATACTGAGACTTCTAATTGGAAGCCTCCAATCGTAATTGTCCTGAAACAGCTCAAATGCAGCTGCCATGATTTCTTCCGTTATATTCGTCGGCTCTGACAGTTTCTTTTGTCTGGAAAAATGATACAAGTCGTTGCTTCGAATGGATATACCAACTACCTTACATTGAAATCCATGCTTGCGAAGTCTTGCAGATACACTCTCTGCCAATGCCTGGAAGATGATCTGCACATCCTGATTGCAGGTCAGATCTCTCGGTGTGGTAGTACTGTTACCGATTGATTTGATTGGAGCATCGTATCCTTCTTTTGTTACAGGTGAATCATCCATGCCATTAGCAAATGCAAACAGGATCAGTCCCATCTTTCCCAACTGCTGTTCAAGAAACACCGGATCTGTCTGTGCCAGATCACCGATTGTCCGGATTCCGTATTTTGCAAGTTTTGGTGCAGTGCGCCTTCCTACATACAGAAGATCTGATGCCGGAAGTCCCCAGGCAATCTGCCTGTAATTCTCCCGATTGATCTCAGTAATAGCGTCCGGCTTCTTATAATCACTGCCAAGTTTTGCAAAAATCTTGTTCCATGAAATTCCGATACTGACTGTAATTCCCAGTTCCCTTTTCACACGGTTGCTGATCTCTCTGGCGATCTTCATGGCATCGCCTTTGATTGTTGCACTTTCATCCACCTGCAGCCAGGCTTCATCACAGCCATAGCTCTGAATCTTATCCGTATAATCCGAATAGATATTCAGCAGATACCTGGAAAATCTGAGGTACAGATCCATTCTTGCAGGGACAAATACTATGTCCGGACATGCATGTTTGGCCTGCCATAATGCCATCCCGGTTTTCACGCCTCTGCGCTTCGCTATATAATTTGCTGTCAGCACAATGCCGTGTCTCGCTTCCGGATCCCCTCCAACAGCCAGCGGCTTCCCCGCCAGTTCCGGATGATGGAGCATCTCCACAGAAGCATAAAAGGAGTTGGCATCTACATGAAGAATACTTCTGTCCATATTGTTCACTTCCCATTTGTCTGAGCTTTATTTAACCCTTTATTTCTATTTATACCCTTACAGAACTTCCGAAAACTTCTTGACATTCTTCCGAATCGGAAGTAATATTTAGTTATTCGGAACTTCATTTATATTTGTGATTATAAGCACGGTTCAGAAGTTTGTCAATAGTTAATCGGAAGTTAAGAAAATATTTTTTAGAAAAGAGGTTATCTGACCATGACATTCGGCCAAAAAATTTTGAGAGCACGTACCACTCTGAACATCACTCAGACAGAACTTGCACAGTTGACCGGCATTTCCGAACGTTCACTTTATACTTATGAACAGGGGAATATCATCCCTCGCAAAGGCAATCTTGAAAAACTTGCAAAGGCATTACATGTATCAGTAACCTATCTGTTGGATGATGCTGAAGAAGATACGCAGAAAGATATGGAAAAGAAGGATTTCATTCATAAGATCAAAGACACCCAGGGAAATAAGGGAGCACACGAAGCACAGGAAATCCTGGATCATGTATCAACCTTCCTTGCAGGTGGTGATTTGGATGATGATGCGAAAGAAGTGTTTATCCAGTCTCTGATGGAAGTTTATATCGATTCCAAACAGGAAGCTGCACGCAGAAGAAAAAAGAAGACCGGTCAGTCACTGATCGATCCTACAGAATAATAGAAATTCGGCACATAACCGCCCGGCTGTCAAGCAGAAATTCATCTTTAGTTGTACAAACAAACGGACATCAAGGTGAGTAAACTATAGGTAAGCTGAATACAGTGGATTACTATACTATCGGGAGGTAACAAAGAATTGAAGTTTGATTACATCATTAATGCTGTAAACGAGGTTGTTGAAACGGTTGGATCCCGTAATCTTGAAGATATCTGCAGCTATTATAAAATCCTGATCAAAAGACATGACCTGCAGAGAAAACTGAAAGCATATTTTTATTATAACCCGGCCGATGAAGTGCCCATCATTGTCATCGACAGTAATATTCATGAGATTTTTTACCGTGTACTGATGGCACATGAACTGGGACATTATTTCCTGCACCGGCAGACCGGAATGGTCCATCCATTCGTATTTCAGGAATTCGAACTGCTTGAAGCCGAAGAAAAGAATGCCATTCAGGATGAAGAATTCGAGGCGAATATGTTCGCTTCTGAACTTTTAATTGAAGATGAAGCAGCTCTGGAAGCACTTCATTCCCACGCATTTTTCAATGCCGCATCCATCCTGAAAGTACCACCTGCTCTTCTGGACTTGAAACTCCGCACATTTTCACACAAGGGATATACCGCCTATTCTTCGAATTATGCAAAAGGCAATTATCTGAAGGAAGACAAGGCAGCATATGGATCTGCAGAATACAGCGAATATTGTTAGCAAGAATAACTCTCTCCACAGAAAGAAACCAGCTGATCGGGCAAAACCTGAAATCAGCTGGTCTTCTTTCTGTTTATCTAACTTTTTCCAGATACTATACAGTGATTATCTGTTTCTTCTTCCACCATGTCTTTTTGCATAATCAGCACGAACAGGCGCCATGCAGGCATCAAATGCCATGTCCATCTCTGCTTTTGATTTTGATCTTCTCATAGCTGAAACAGTCTGGGAGATAGCTTCATAATTCAGAAGTGTTCCTTCTTCATCGCACTCATAATCAATGGCTCTGTCTGCGCCGATTCCAAATCGTCCTGCTACAGAAACTGCATCAATATTCGCACCCAGGAACAGGAACTCCCATCCATATTTCTCTTTTTCTTTCTCTACCATGCTCTTTACTTTTTCATAATTGTAAATACGGCTGGAATTTTCCATACCATCAGTTGTAATGATAAAAAGTGTTTTCTCCGGACGGTCCTCCTCGCGGGCATATTTATGAACATTTCCGATATGATGGATCGCCCCGCCGATTGCGTCAAGAAGTGCGGTACATCCTCTTACATAATATTCCTTGTCAGTCATCGGAGCTACTTTGTCGATAGATACTCTGTCATAGATTACCTCTGTTTTATCATCAAAAAGAACTGTAGAAATGACTGCTTCTCCATCTTCCTTTTTCTGCTTCTCAATCATGCTGTTGAAACCACCGATTGTATCTGCTTCCAGCCCGCTCATTGATCCGCTTCTATCCAAAATAAATACTACTTCTGTTAATCCTTTACGCATAATTTTTTCCTCCCATTTCTTTCTGATTTGTTTTGTTTTATCTGATGGGCTCATTATAGCGTAAGGTTTAAAAAAACAGGTCGCTTCAGAAACGACCTGTAATTTTATATTACTATGAAATAATACACGGCAGTCCATGTTCTTCAAGCTGAATATCCAGTTCAATCATGTCATAAATCTTATTTTCTATGAAATAAGAAAAGATCACATCCGTTTTGTCACATGGAGAAAGTGCATACCCTGCTCTTGCCAATAGATCACGGCTCTCATCCAAGTTCAGCTTTGCACCGATACACAGGCAGAGAGCTGTCATTTTCTGCGGATGATAATTCACGTTGTTCTTAATCTTTGAAAAGATCTTTTTGTCAACAATCGCACGTTTGTACACTTCCGAATTTTCCATATTCTTTGACTGAATCAGATAGAGCAGATACTGCGAAAATGTATCTGACAGATGACGCATACGCTCCTGCAGCTTGCTTTCATGCAGACTTTCAAAATCCAGAAAGTCCCCCTCAGCTGCATCAAAAGATACGGTATCTACTGTACAGGACTCCTTCAATTCCTGCTGAAAAATTTCAGGTTCTGGCTTTTTGTCCTTCTTTTTCCAGGCAAACTCCGGAAATATACCTTTCTTTTTCGCTGTCGGTGGAGACAATGGTTCTGATGATGCCTGAGATGGCATCATATTTCTGCTTCTGCGGTCAGGCTCCTCTCTCCTTCTCCGCTGTGTGTAGTCTGAAAAGACTGCTGTCGAATCAGAATCCACTGATGGAACAAAGTTGCCGCCATCGTAGACACCAAAATATTCTTCCTGTCGTTTTTGCTCTACGTACTTCTGATCGATATAAGACTCAAGATCAGGGTACAATCTGCTTCCAAGTTTGGAAGTTTTCTGATCAAAAACCACCAGATAAATGAGCATATCATGGCTGAGCAGAAAAGTATTGACCTCATCTACAGCAATACGAAGACCTTCCTCTTTAGGATATCCAAAACTACCCGTAGATATCAATGGGAATGCAATCGACTCGGCGTGTACTTCATATGCTAACTGCAGACTTTTACGATAACAGGCACGTAATTTTTCTTCTTCGCCATGCATCCCATCTTCATAATATGGACTTACCGCATGAATGATATGCTTTGCAGAAAGATGGAATGCAGGAGTGATAAACACATCTCCCTCCTGAACATATCCAATATGCTCCTTACGATATCTCAGCAATTCTTTACAACCAGCCGCTTGATAAATAGCAAAGTCACAGCCTGTTCCAACGGTCGGATGATCATTCGCCGTATTTACAATGATTTCCGTATTCATTTTTGTGATGTCATTCCGAACAATCTTTAAAGGCATAGCGATCCTCCTTCCGTTCTTTCTCTTTACAATTCGAGCAGGTCTCCTGCTTCATCTATGCTGTCAAAAGCAGAATCCAAAGACTCCAGTGCATGATCGATTTCTGCAATCGCCTCAGCTGCATTATCATACTCGTCATTATCTTCCAGCATAGTCTGGATATCCTCCAGAATCATTTTCATTTCTTCAATATTGGCAGCCAGATCACGAAGAC
>JAKSTW010000047.1 GCA_024402405.1 Spirochaetia bacterium
TCTGTTTTTTTCTGATGATCTCAGCCACCACATAAACACGGGTAACTTCGTTGTCGACAATATAAAATCCAAGTCCGTGGCTGCCGATCTCCGAGGCTATGCTCATATCAGCATCACTAGGCATAAGATTGCCAGACGGATGATTGTGAATGATGACATCACCGGCTTCTATAAAGGGCTCAATGACAGGAACAGAATTTCTGTTTCCTCTGGCTGCCAGAGTTATCTCATCCACCACCAGCCCTTTTCCAAGCCGGCCTGAGAACATGACTTCATTGCCGCCAGCCTCTGCAATGGCACTGCGTATGAATTTTATTATTCTGGCAGAGAATCTTTTTTCAATGTTCAGATTCAGCATATTCGTCTAACTTACGGTGCAGAGTTTTCCGTCCGATCTGGAGCATTTCAGCAGCCTTGCTCTTGTTTCCGCTGCATGAATCAAGTGTGGCAAGAATGACTTCTTTCTCAGCAGAATCCAGTGATGAGCCTATCTTGATCCTGATATAGTTGTCTCCGGAATTTTTTCTCAATGACGGCGGCAGATCATCAACGGTCAGAATATTGCCACGGGCCATCACCACTGCATTTTCCATACAGTTTCTGAGCTCACGGATATTGCCGCGCCAGTTATGATTGTAAAGGATAGTGCGGACTTTGGGATCCATTCCCTCAATCTTCTTATGATTTTCCTTTGCCAGGTCATTCATAAAGGAGGTTGCCAGCAGCATTATATCCTCCTTTCTCTCCCGTAGCGGAGGTATATTTATGTTGACAACATTCAGCCTGTAGTAGAGATCCTCACGGAAATTACCCTTCTCCACTTCCTCAGCCAAATTTCTGTTGGTGGCAGAAATTATCCTGACATCGACCTTTACAGTCTCCTCACCGCCAACTCTCTCAAACTGCCTCTCCTGAATGATGCGCAGCAGCTTCACCTGCACATTCTGATTTATCTCTCCGATCTCATCCAGGAATATCGTTCCCTTATCAGCCAGTTCAAACTTTCCTTTCTTTCTGGCAACAGCCCCGGTGAAAGCTCCTTTCTCATGACCGAACAGCTCGCTTTCCAGCAGGCTTTCGGAAAGTGCGGCACAATGAACTTTTATGAACGGCTTGTTCCTGCGGTCAGAAAAATTGTGGATAGTATCTGCTATGACCTCTTTGCCGACACCGCTCTCTCCGGTCAGGAGAATCGATGCTCTAGTGGCGGCCACCTGCTCTACAGTCTCCATGATCTTTCTCATCTTCGGACTTTTTCCAATCACCGTCCTGCTGGAAAATTTCAGTTTGTCCAGCTCATCCTGAAGGGCTTTATGTTCCAGCAGCAGCTGTCTGTTGGTCAGAGCTCTCTTCACTATGAGAAAAAGATGATCCAGATTCAGAGGTTTCGTTATGAAGTCATATGCACCGTTATGCATGGTCTCCACAGCATTTTCGATGGTACCATGCCCTGTAAGGATTATGACAGGTATATTCTTATAATTGGCAACGATCCACTTCAGCAGTTCCTCTCCTGACATCTCAGGCATACGCAGGTCAGTGATCACCAAATCTATCTCCCTGCCAGATATGATTTTCATAGCCTCCAGACCATTCTCGGCCTGATATACATTGTACCCTTCATCTTCCAGTCCGATTGCCAGTCCGGAACGAATATTCAGCTCATCATCAGCAACCAGGATATTAAATTTCATTTTCACACCAACCTATCTGTTTGATCTCTTTCTCAATTCTTGGAAGCACTATTTTGACAGATGTTCCTTTATCTATCTGAGAAGATACGGAAATACTTCCCCCCATTCCCTTTATGATCTTATATACAAGTGTCAGCCCGATTCCGGTTCCTGTATCCTTTGTAGTAAAATACGGATCGAAGATCTTTGACAGGTTTTCCTCGGGAATTCCCTTGCCTGTATCTGATACAGTCAGTATCACACTGCTGCTGTTCTTTTCAGTCGTAACTGTGATCTCTTTTTTCACAGACTCTTTCATGGCATCCCTGGCATTTATCATCAGGTTTATGATCACCTGCCGCATATACCGTTTGTCCAGCATCAGCAGCGGAAGATTCTCCTCCAGCTGAGTTCTGATATCGATGCCATTTCTAGTCATATCAGGTATGAAAAATTCCACAGCATCCATGACTATAGGATTAAGCGCTTCCTTGACAAGCGTTGTATTCATAGGACGCACTGTATAAAGGAAATCAACAACAATGTCATTCAGCCGTTTGATCTCGGAATCCAGCACATCGATCTTCTTTCCCATGCTGGCAGAAAACTGCTCTACATCAAAGTCATCTTTGTCCAGACTGTTCAGCTGACGTTTCATAAGCTGCAGATAAATGCTCATGCTTCCCAGGGGATTTTTTATCTCATGTGCAACACCGGCAGTCAGTGCAGTCAGAGATGCCACACTTTCAGCCATCTTGGCATTGGTCTTCTCCTGCTCACGGTCAGTCACATTCTCGATATTGATGATATAACCGGTCTTTCCTGAAGGATGATTCAGCACATTCATCTTGACTTCAAGGGAGAAATTCTTTTTGCGGAATGATGTGCTGAAGATCTTAGAAGCCTTTTTTTTATCAGAATGCAATGATTTATTCAGGAAGCTGGAGATCTTACGGTTGGAGAATATCTCCCATACTTTTATATCAGAAAACTCTTTCTTGTTAAGATTCAGGAGCCTGCTGATATGCTTGTTCATGAATATCACATTGAAGTCATTATCACACACGATGACGCCGGTAGAAATAGAATCCAGCACCATAACCATGAAATCATCATCGGCAGAGACATCTTTCAGAATTTTTTCATAGATGGCAATCTTCTCCTCTGCCGGAAGTTTTTCTGTTTTCGCCATTGCCCTTTCTACAAAACTTCTCATACAACTCCACCTGCAAAAAATAACAGATCAGAAAGAATATTGTCAGAACTGATATTCAGACTCTCGAAATTGAACCAGCTCTGCCTTAAATACATATTAAGCTTTTCAAGCTTGAACATATCAGTATTTTTGTCCAGTTTTGAAGCACAACTCAATATTTTTTCAAAATATATTTTTAAAGATTCTGATTTAATATTCTTAAATTCATTTTTAAGGTAATTTTTTGTCTCTGGATCTTTATTGGCTGCCATAAAATAACTGACAAATCTGACAGCCAGTTTATTTATATTCTCAATATCAGGATCAAAAGATTCGATATACTCTGAAATTGATGAACATGATCCGGAAGTGTCACGGAAGACACGCTGCACCACCATTCTTTTCTCTTCCGGAGTACGGTCCTTAAGGTCATATATCCTCAGCCTGGACTTTATCGTAGGAATGATCTCACCAAGTCTGGATGTCAGCAGAATAAAGAAAGTATTTTCAGGAGGCTCCTCCAGGATCTTCAGCAGACTGTTTCTGGCACTGTCATTCATCTTCTCAGCATTTTCGATAATAACTATTTTTCTGCTTTCAGATGTGGTGGTATGACTCCAGAATGTGATTTTTCGCAGTTGGTTCACAGGTATGGTGGCCAGGTTCATTTCCTTCAGCAGAGTCCTGCAGTTCTGAACTGTCTTTTCGATCTTTTTCTCATTGGGAACATACCTGTCATTCTCCGGTATTATCTCTTCAAGCTGTGTCTCAATATCCTCAAGCACAGGCTGTATCTTTTTGAATTTTGTCTCATTCTCATCAAAGAACACAGGATCGAACCGCCGTGTGAGTTTTCGCACAGCCCTGATGAACATGAATCTGGTGGCCCTCTCATTCTTATGCAGCATCAGTTCTCCGGTGAACTGGATCTCCTCCATGAAATTATCAGGTCCGATCATGAGAGTATCAGGATTCGTGACAAGTTTCTGAGAGCGGCACGACTGACACTGACAGTTCCAGCTTCTGTCTCCTGTGCAGGAGATCACCCTGGCCAGTTCCAGTGCCAGAGTATTTTTGCCGGAATATGGCATTCCCTCCAGCAGTATGGAAGACGGAAGTCTGTCTGCCAGTATCTCTCTTTTCAGCTGTCCGATTATCTGTGCATGTCCGATGATGTTCTCAAACAAATCAGAGACTCCTGATTATAGGAATGTCCTTGGCACCAGACCAGCCTATATAGTCCAGCAGGTTCAGTCCCACCTGGCTGATATAGCTCTGAGAGATCCACTTGTCCAGTTTTATTGCATTCTGGCTGCTTGCCAGCAGCAGTACTGCTTCGATGATGATAATGCTCTCCAGAATTCCATAGAACAGTCCCAGTGCTCTGTCCAGATTGTCCAGATCAGCTTTATCAACTTTTTTCTTGCATTTTTTCTCCAGCAGTTTTACCAGGATATAAATGATTATGAACAGAAGTAGGAATGTGAACACAGCTGTCAGCTTTGAATCGTTGGTCACATCAGCAAGAAGCTTTGACATGACAGGACACAGCAGAACGGCTCCGAAAAGTGCACCGATAACAGCCAGAGTACTCAGAAACTCTGACAGGAATCCGTTGATCGTTCCTTTGACGATCAAAATAATTGACAGAATGATGAAAATAATAT
>JAKSTW010000048.1 GCA_024402405.1 Spirochaetia bacterium
TTGCAGGATTACCAGGAACAGTTGGCGGTGCACTCTATATGAATGCCAGATGCTATGGCCAGTCCATATCAGATGTGCTGGCTGAGACTTACTATCTGGACAGAGCAGGAAAGTATGCCTGCCTTAGAACTTCTTCATCTGATTTTGATTATAAGATAAGTCCTTTTCAGAAAAATGGCGGTATTATTCTTGAGGCAGTTTTTTCACTGGAGACAGGAAACTCAGAAGTTATCAAAATAGAAATGGAAAAATATCGAAAAGATAGAATAGGCAAAGGACATTTTGAATATCCATGTGCTGGTTCTGTCTTTAAGAATGACCGGAATTTCGGTGAGCCTACAGGAAAGATCATCGACAGTCTTGGCCTGCGGGGATATTCTATAGGTGGAGCTAAAGTCTCTGAGCATCATGCCAACATAATTGTCAATGCCGGGAATGCCACTGCTGCAGATATAAAGGCGCTGGTATCCTATGTGGCTGACCGTGTGCATGAGGCCTATGGTTATACTCTGGAAAGGGAAATTATTTATGTAGATCCGGAGGGTGGAAATGACAACACTTGAAGCGATAAGGGAATATCTTGAACTGCTCAATTCATCTGAGTTGAAAAGCAATCTTGAGGAGCTTTCTACACAGGATCTTATTGAGAACTGGGATGATCTTACTGAAGAGGAAGAGACTGTCATTTTCAAACATCTGCCTTTGGAAATGAAGATCGACCTGATGAAGTCTCTTTCACCGAAGGATCAGGAATCCATCCTTCGTACTTTCACTGACGGAGGACTCACTACCATCAAACAGCTGCTGAAAGAGATGGATCCTGATGACCTAGTGGATATCATCCAGTCAGCTTCTCCTGATGTGCGTAAATCTGTGTGGGAGAACCTGAGTGACGATACAAAGAAAGAGATGATTTTTCTGCTGAAATTTGATGAGGATGATGCCTCCGGTCTTATGACCCCGCGATATATCGCGCTTCAGGCCAATATATCTGTGGCTCAGGCTCTTAAATTCATCCGTGGACAGCAGGTGAAGGATGTAGAGACGATCTATGTGCTTTATGTCATTGACCAGTTCAAGCGTCTTATCGGGGTACTTTCCCTCCGTGATATCCTGAAGGCTCAGGATACCGATATGATCCGGGATATAATGGAGACTGACATTATATCTGTAGAAGAGAAGACAGACCAGGAAGAGACTGCCAAGATCTTCATCACATACGGTTTTCTGGCTATTCCTGTTGTGGACGATGACAATGTTCTGCTGGGTATCGTCACTTATGATGATATTATTGATGTCATCAGGGAAGAGCAGACAGAGGATGTCTACAAGATGGGAGCCATGAACGGAAAGGTCGAGCCGTACTTTGAGACATCGATCTGGGGACTTGTCCGAAAGAGGGTGCCATGGCTGGTCATGCTTCTGTTTCTGGGGACTGTCACTACAAACCTGCTGCACCATTATGAGAGTATTGTCATGGGTGCCGCTTTCCTGTTCATATTCATGCCTGTTATTACCCAGACCGGAGGAAATGCCAGCAACCAGTCGTCTGCACTGATGATACGAGGTCTGGCTACCGGAGAGGTTGAGACCGATGATATTCTGAGGGTACTTTTCCGTGAGATGATAATAGGACTGATCATGGGTGCCATTACAGGTCTGGCAATTTTCTGCAGGGGAATGCTGCTGCCTCCGTCCATCAGTTTCTATCAGGCATTTGCGGTCTCGGTATCACTGTGCTTTGTGGTCGTGTTCTCAAGTGTGATCGGTGCACTGGCTCCGCTGATTATCAGCAAGCTTGGATTTGACCCTACTGTAATGTCTGGACCTCTGCTGGCTACTTTCATAGATGTATGTGGTCTTTCCATCTATTTTGAGCTGGCAAAGATGATTCTCAGCTGAAAGTACAGAACTACGATATAAAAGAAGGAGGACACCCCCGCTTCTGCCGGTGGTTTTCTCCCTTTTTGGATCTCTCTTCTTCCTTCGGACGACTCAGGGCTGTGCCGCCCTGGACCCAGGAAAAGCAGCATCTGATGTTTGCAGTGATTAAAGTGCCTGTAGCTGTTCCAACGTAAGACCTGTCAGATCAGTAATATCTGTTATGGAGAATCCTCTTGCTTTCATTTTTCTGGCCATTTCCAGTCTGTTTTGCTCGATGCCTTCCCTGCGGGCACAATACAATTCTGAGGCGCGGTCTGTCTCATACTTCTCATAGGACAACTGAATGGCTCTTCTCTTCTCATCCTCACTTACTGTCATAAGCACCTCCATGGCTTTCCCTATGCCCTGATCGGAATCCGCAAGGTTCTTGATAAGTCTTCGTTTGTCTTTTTTTGCGGCGTCTCTTAGAAATATACCCCATTTCTCCAGATCAGTCCAGTTTTTTATCTCCTTGGTCTCAATGAGGGGCATCTGTATGAATATGATCTGCAGGTGGTCTGTTAATTCCAGGCTCTCATTGCACAGTGTGAACTTCTGCAGGAAATCCTTCTGGTTATTGAACATCACGAAATCGGTGAACATCACTTGGTATACTTTGGGCAGGTCTGAATAACTGAGACCCTTTACCTCAGAGGATGCCATCAATTTACATCCGTAGTACATGGTTCTGAGAGTCAGGTCATCCTTGGTGCGGCAGGTCTGCATCTCAATGTTGATGAGGTCGCCGTTGTCCATCTTGCAGTTCAGGTCCAGCCGGACATTCTTCTCCAAGATGCTGGTGATGGGGATCTCGCTGTTGACCACAGTGATCTCCTGTGGGACCTGTCCGATGATGGCGCTGGCCAGGCCGTGCAGTGCCATTTTTGAGCTAGTGCTTGCCTGGGTGAAGATGCTCTTGAAGATGACATCATAGCATGGGTTGAGTAAATCTTTTTCCATGTTTCATTCCTCCTGCACTATAGAACGCATAGAAATGAGATTTTGATTCAAAGCTGAGGAAAATAAGGGAAGGGACACCGGTATAAAATCAGCAATCAAAGAAGTGCTACGCACAAAAGGACAGTAATTTATAAAACATATCTGCTGTTGCCGCTGAAGAGCTTGCAGAATGATGTTGACAGGAGGAGGGTACACAAATTAGTATATAAACACAAATATATGCATAAACGGAGGTGCTGAGAAAATGCTGATGAATTTTATCGGAAAACATGAACTTGGCATGGTTTTTGCAATCAATCAATCAATCAATCAATAACCTGTACATTCACTGAAAAAAACAGAACATACATCAATAATCAACTCAAAAAAGGAGAGAACAATGAAAAAATTGTGTCTTGTCATGCTGGCACTGTGTCTGGTGCTTTTCAGCGGGATCATGATCTCATGCGCCAACGGTGGCGGTGGTGGCGGAAATGATGATGCTGGCGGTGGCGGAGAGGACAAAGAACCTATCCGTGAGGGTGCGCTTTCTGGAAAGTTCTCCGTCGCTGCAGGCAAACAGGTTTCCTTCTCCAAGGGCAACCTCCAGGCCACATACGACGGTAGCAAATACAACTGGGGGATTCGCTGCCAACCAGTACGATTGTGTCGGCAATGCCGCTGGCAACACCACCATTGACAGCCAGGCAAGCGGTGCTGTGGTGGACCTCTTCGGCTGGTCGACCTCTGCCACTAACTTTGGAATCAGCACATCTACTTCAGACAGCGATTATGATGGAGGATTTGTGGACTGGGGAAAGAACATTGGTGACGGCAGCACCTGGTTCACACTCTCAAATAAGGGATGGGAGTTCCTGTTGGAAACGCGCATCAATGCACGCTGGCTTTACCGTAACGGTGTTACCGTATGTGGCAAGAAGTCCTGCCTTATCATCGCTCCTGACGGCTACACGGGGACTATCGCCTCTTCATACGATGCATCGACATGGCCTGCAGCAGAGGCTGCGGGTCTGGTATGTCTTCCCGCTGCAGGCTATCGCATTGGTTCCGAGTACAAGTTTAATGAAGCTAGTAACAGTATGGGCAATTATTGGACGAGGTCTCGCTACCATGACGAAAGTTTGTTCCAGTATGAGGATTGCTCGTTTAATTTTCATTTTGGTATAGGTCCAATCGTCACTAACGGAAAAAGAGAACGCAGTTACGGTAATTCTGTCCGTCTCGTTAGAGATGTGAAATAAATTACGACAAATACATAAGGCAAAATTAACTAATTGTTGTGTCCCATCCGGCACTGTCCGGGTGGGGCTTTTTGTTTCAGGTGATGCAATGACGGATGTTCTGCTATTCTCTTTTTCTCCATTTTAAAAATATTATTGCACTCATTCGTTTAGTGTTCTATCATCCCAAGTTACTCTTTATCC
>JAKSTW010000049.1 GCA_024402405.1 Spirochaetia bacterium
TTCATGACCGTTCTGATGGTTTCTTCCGCAGGCAGATCATTCTGACCACGAAGGATAAGCCGGCAGGCAGAGTAGATGATCCGTATCTGGTAGAAAAACTTATTCAGGAGAAGGAAGGCATATTTCTTTGGTGCCTGGAAGGGTTAAAACGTCTGATCGCCAATGATTATCACTTTACGATCAGTGACAGAGCCAGAGCGAATATTGCATCTGCAATCAAAGAAGCGAACAACATCTTCGATTTCCTTGCATCAGAGGGCTATGTTGAATTCATCGATGGGGGCGAGGCAGGCACTGCGGAATTATACAAGGTATATGCCGATTGGTGCAATGATAATGCCGAGAATTCATTTTCAATGAAAAGCTTCTCTACTACTCTGGCACAGAACGCAGAACGATATCATCTGACTCCGACAAACAATGTTTATGCCGGCAAAGGCAAGCGATGCCGCGGGTATCAGGGAATCCAGATCTATGATCCGGATAATCCGTTTATAAGATAATTTCAAAAATATGTGTACATGCGTACGTAGGTACTGTCTTAACAAGGCAGGCTGTAGTACGCATGTACGCACGTACAGTAACTTTTAAGTTTTTTCGTAATATAAGGAGATATAAGAAATGGCAGCACAGTATGCAATTATGAGATTTAAGAAATACAAAGGACCTGAGATCAGCCCTATTGAGGCACACAATGAACGTACCAAGGAGAGTTATGCAAGCAACCCGGATATCGATACCAGCAGGTCACATCTGAATTTTCATCTGATTGAACCGCAGGGCAGATACCGTACCGAGGCAGAGAAGCAGATTGCAGAGGCCGGTTGCAGAACCAGAAAAGACAGTATCAGGCTGGTAGAGGTATTATTTACCGCCAGTCCTGAGTTCTTTCAGTGTAAGAAAAAGAAGGATGTAAAGGAGTTCTTTCAGGAAGCATTAAGCTTTTTGGAAAGCAGGCAGAATCCGAATACGATTATTTCAGCAGTGGTGCATATGGACGAGAAAACTCCCCATATGCACCTTTCTTTTGTCCCGCTGACCGAGGATGGAAGGCTAAGTGCAAAGGATATCGTAGGGAATAAGAAGAAACTTACACAGTGGCAGGATGAGTTCTGGGAGCACATGGTAGAGAAATATCCGGATCTGGAGCGCGGCCAGAGTGCAAGTGAGACCGGAAGGAACCATATTCCTCCACGACTTTTTAAGCAGATGACCCATCTTACGAAGCAGAAGGAAAGAATTGATGCTCTTATATCAGATGCTAACTTCTTTAATTCCAAGGGGAAAATTGATGAGGTGGCGAAACTGTTGGACAAGTATATTCCCGCTGTGGCAAAGATGGATACGGAATTGAAGAAATACCGAGTCGGATATGCTCAGCTGGAGCGAAAGAATAAATCATTGGAAAAACAGAATGAACGCCTTACAGAGCAGCTGGAAGAAGAACAGCACGAAAGTATCCTGAAAAAGATGGAGGATATGCGTCTTAGGAGGGATTATGATGCAGCGGTAGCTTTGCTGGATCGTATTCCAAAAGAGGTTCTGGATGTGTATTCCGGAAAAGCAGACAGGCAGAACAGGAGGAAACAGGCACATGAATTATAATGATGAATGGAATGGTATGGCTGATTTCCTGGCCGGTATCATTGAAAAGTATGCAGAAAAGATGGACCTGGATAATCTTCCGGATCCTGACAAGTATTATAAAATGAAGCAGATAAAGGAAATGTACACACGGTACATGAGATTGAGCGCAAAAAAGAGAACGGCATAACCTTAGGGGCTGATTTGGTATCAAGATACTGAGTCAGCCCTGCTTTTTTGTTTATGTTGCGAATTGAAGGAATGGGATAATTGTGTTATTCTATACGTGGACATATTGTCCAAACATAAAACAGAGAGGATGAGCCGATGACAAAAGAAAAAACAAAGGTTTATTTATATACACGTGTCTCCACTGCAATGCAGATTGATGGCTATTCTCTGGAAGCACAGCGAAGCCGAATGAAAGCTTTTGCCGAATTCAACGATTTTGAAATCGCTGGTGAATATGAGGATGCCGGTAAATCCGGAAAGTCCATAGAAGGTCGAAATGAGTTCAACCAGATGATGGAGGATATCAAGACCGGCAAGGATAAGGTTTCCTATGTCCTTGTATTTAAGCTTTCCCGTTTCGGGCGTAATGCAGCGGATGTATTATCTACCCTTCAGACCATGCAGGACTTTGGGGTGAACCTGATCTGTGTGGAAGATGGTATCGATAGTTCAAAGGATGCGGGTAAGTTGATGATCTCGGTTCTGTCTGCGGTTGCAGAGATCGAGCGTGAGAATATCCGTATTCAGACTATGGAAGGTCGTATTCAGAAGGCACGCGAGGGCAAATGGAATGGAGGTTTTCCACCCTATGGCTATAAGCTTGTAAATGGTCTTCTGGAGATTAATGAAGAGGAAGCACCGGCAATCAGAACCATTTTTGAACAGTATGTGGGCACTGATATGGGCTCGACCGGAATAGCCAGATATCTGGAGAAACATGGAATTCATAAGATTCCAAGGGACAATGGAAAGAACCCACTGTTTGATGCGGCGTTGATACGCAAGATTATTAAGAATCCGGTCTACTGTGGCAAGATTGCATATGGTCGTAGAAAGACAGAGAAGGTTCATGGCACTCGCAATGAGTACAAGCTGGTGGAACAGGATGATTTTATTGTAGTTGACGGCATTCATGAGGGAATCATATCAGAAGAGCTCTGGCAGAAAGCACAGATTAAGTCCGTTGCTCAGGCAAAGAAGTATGAGCATGTAAATAAGGCCAAGGGTACCAGGATGCATTTGCTGTCCGGCTTAGTGAAATGTCCAGTCTGTGGAGCCGGTATGTATGGTAATAAGAGTAACAAGAAAAAGCCTGATGGCAGTCAATACAAAAGCTTCTTCTACTATGGCTGTAAGCATCGCAATATGACACGCGGTCATAAGTGCGATTATAAGAAGCAGATTCATGAGGAACTGTTGGACACTGCTGTGGTGGAAGTAATCACCAAGCTGGTTGCTAATCCACGTTTTGCTGCCATGATGCAGGAAAAGATCAATATGAAGGTTGATACTTCTGTGATTGAACAGGAGGTTGCCGCATTAGAGAAGCAGCTGAGACAGGCATACAGTACCAAGAAAAAGACCCTTGAAGAGATCGAACAACTGGATCCTGACGATAGACATTATAAGCGCAAAAAGGATGATCTGGATGACCGTCTCTATCGCATGTATGACAAGATTGATGATCTGGAGCAGAGCCTGATCGAAGCAAGAGCCAAGAAGCAGACGATTGAAGCTGAGAAGATGACCGGAGATAACATTTACAAAGTTCTGATTTTCTTTGATAAGCTTTATGGTATGATGGAAGAAGAGGAAAAGCGTAAGTTTATGGAGATCCTGATCAAGGAGATCCAGATTTACGAAGAGCGACAGCCGAATGGACAGTGGCTGAAATCCATTACGTTCAGACTTCCGATCATTGAAGAAGATATTCAGATTCCTGTCGGAGATAGTTTGGACAATGATGGTCACGTTGAGACGGTATGTCTCTTAGTTCTGAGAAATCCTGTTACGCATATCAACATTGATGTGGACGTGGAAGAACTGGTGCAGGACAAGCGCGGGCAGGCAACGTACCCGCAGATCAAGGAATATGTGTTTGAGCAGACGGGTTTGAAGGTTTCTTCCCTGTATATCTCGCAGATCAAGCGCAAATGTGGTCTTGATGTCGGAGATAGCTACAATAAACCGAAATCTGAGGATGCACGTGTACCACAGTGTCCACCGGAGAAAGAAAAGGCAATCGTGGATGCGCTGAGACATTTCGGGATGATTTCGTAGAAAGAAAGGGGTACAAACTATGAGTAAACTGCTTTCCTGCGAATATAACATGGACACAGCCTGTGTGGAACTGAAATACGCTGAGGGTACCTTGATTTCCATTGATACCATCGCCGTGGAAAATGAAGTTGCCGACAATATGGTTCAGCGGTCAGAACTTGACTGGCTGATCTACAACAAGCCGTTGGAATATGCACAGCTTGTTCTATGCGAAGATTTGGAATCATATCTGAACAGCCAACCAGAACATCGGTTGATAGATTAATCGAGACGGCGGCAGGGAGAAATCCCTGCCGCCGTGCTGCTGCTTATTTAGATTTAATTTCGTCTGTACGATAGATGAATTTGACCTGTCCG